>DATEJJ010000240.1:0-7369 GCA_035278125.1 Rugosimonospora sp. | reverse complement strand
CAGCTGGCCCAGCCGGCGCACCGGCTCCCGGGCGAAGTCGCGGTCCTCGAAGTCCATCAGCGGCCGGTCCCGCCACACCGCCAGCGCCTCGCGCATCCGGTGGGCCACGGCCGGCCCGGCCGACCGGGCCTGCTCGACGAGGTCCTCGAACCGGAACAGGTCGACCTGGTCGCGCCCGACCACGAGGCGGTACGCGGTGGTCGCGCCCCGGTCGGTCCGCAGCACCCGGGACGACTCGCCGGGGTGCGCGGGGTCGACCAGCCGGCGCAGCTCGGTGATCCGCTTCTGCACGGCGACCCGGTGCTCGCGGCCGACCGGACCGTGGTGCGCCGGTCGCATCGTGTGCCACAGCTCGACGATCGTCACCAGCCTGCCCTGGGCGAGCAGCAGCCGGGCCAGCAGCGCGGCGGCCGCGGGCGCGAGCCGGTGCACGGTGCCGTCGAGCTCCACCGCAACCCGGCCGAACAGCACGAACCGGACCGTGCCCACGTGCCCTCCCCCTGCCGCAGGACTACACGCACGCCCGGGCCCGGCTGGCGCGGGACGACGCAGCATTGGCGACCAGCGCCAGGGACGGCAAAGGAAGCAAAAAGGAAGCAGCGCGTCGCTTTCGGCGGAAGCACGGGCCGCGATGGAGTGGGCCAGGACGCTGACCGCGAGGGAGGAGCATGGCATGAAGACGTCACGCCTGGCCATCCTGGGCTGCCTGGTCACCGTCGGCATCGCGGTCGGGGGGACCGCCGCGCACGCCGCCGCCGGCAGCTTCGATCCAACATTCGGTACGGGCGGGGTGGTGCAGACCGACTACTTCGGCCCGGCACCGGTCGACGCCCTGCTCCAGCCGGACGGGAAGATCGTCGTGGTGTCCGGCGGGTTCAACGGGACCGCCGCCGCGACGACCGCGTTCGGCCTGCTCCGGTACCTGCCCAACGGGGCGCTGGACAGTACGTTCGGTACCGCCGGGCGGACCAGCGCCGCGATCACCAACTTCATCAACTCGGCGGCCGACGCGGTGCTGCAGCCGGACGGCAAGATCGTCGTGGTCGGCGAGGCCGAGGACACGAACACGAGCGAGTTCGCCCTCGTCCGGTTCAACGCCAATGGCAGCCTGGACACCACCTTCGGTACCGGCGGCACGGTGACCACGAACTTCGTCGGCGTGGCGCCCGGCGGGGTCCGCAACCCGGCCACCACGGTGCTCCGCCAGCCCGACGGCAAGCTGCTCGTCGGTGGCTCGGCCAGCCAGTGCGCCCGCTGCGGTACCCGCACCGCGCTGGCCCGGTACAACGTGAACGGCAGCCTCGACACGACCTTCGGTACCGGCGGCACCGTCGACATGATGGCGATCGGCCCGGTCACCGCGCTGGCCGAGGACGCGGCCGGCAACATCTTCGCGCTCAACGGCATCACCCCGGCGCAGTTCAGCCCGACCGGGGTGTTCACCCCGGTGATCACGCCGGCGCCGGTCGTCACCTCGACGACCGTGGGCTTCGCCACCTCGCCGACGGTGTTCCAGCCCGACGGCCGGTTCCTCATCGCCCGGACCGCCTCCGGCGGCGCACGCCGTGACACCGACGCCCAGGTCAGCCGCTTCCAGGTCAACGGCGCCGTGGACGGTACCTTCGTCAACCCGCCGTTCGACTTCGCGGCCGACGGCACCCCGGCCATCGACGAGGGCCAGGCCATCGGGCTCTCCGCGTCCGGGCAGGTGCTGGTCGCCGGCATCCACCAGGACAACACCGGCAACACCGTGTTCAGCGTGGCCCGGCTGACTGCGGCCGGCCCACTGGACACCGCGTTCGGCACCGCTGGCGCGGTCGCGGTCAACCTGCCGATGGGCGGCCAGGGTTCGGTGGTACTGACCCAGCCGGACGGCAAGATCCTCGCCATCGGCCAGGGCTTCACCAACAGCACGATGGTGCAGCGCATCGTCATCGCCCGACTCCTGCCGTCATAACATCCAGGGCACGGGAGAGGGCCAGGGTGAACCTCAACAAGGCACTGGCCTCGTTCAACAAGGTCTACAGCCCGCGCATCGTGGCCCGGATGAACGACGACGACGTCCGGATCGCGCACGCCAAGGGTGAGCACGTGTGGCACGTGCGCCGCGAGACCGACGAGTTCTTCCTGGTCCTCAACGGGCGGCAGCCACGAGGGTGAGATCCCCGGCCACGTTCACCGTGGAGGTGCGCGGCCTTGGTCGACGGAACTGGATGGAACGCCTGCTGGGTGGAGTTCAGCCGATCTATCAAGGGGGGAACACATGGTCAACCTACGCAGGTCTGCGGTGCTGCTGTTCGCCAGCGTGGTGGCGGCGGCCGCGTCGTTCGCCATCGCCGCTCCGGCGCATGCGGCGACGGGGCCGTTCACCATCCAGAACTTCGGTAGCGGCAAGTGCATCCAGCTCGACCCGTCCAACTCCGGCCCCGACATCCAGGTGGTGCAGGAGGACTGCAACCGGAGCAACCCGGCGCAGCTGTGGTTCTTCGACCCGCTCGGCGGACAGGACTACCACATCATCAACGCGCTGACGTTCAACTGCCTGCGCGTCGCCGGCGGAAACGTCGATCGGGCACCGGTGCAGACCATCGACTGCACGACCATCAGCGACGAGCGGTTCTCGGTGGCCGGATCGTTGCCCACCACGGTGCCGCACCAGATCATCTCGCGGATTTCCGGTGGCAATCGGTGCCTCGACGTCAGCAACGGATCGACGGACAACGGCGCGAAGATCCAGATCTTCCACTGCACCACCGACAACTCGGCGCAGGTCTTCAATATCGGATAACCGTCTGGTTCGGCGACGCCAGAGCGGGGCCGCGGACGCTCACCGCGCGAGGGAGGCGCGGGGACCGAAGCGTTCGAGGTGCCGCTCTGGCGCGCTCTCGCCGTGTTCCGCCTCCCGCGATCGCGTACGCCACACTCGTCATGGTCGGCAACTTCGGCATGTACGCGCACCCCGCCCCTGATGCTGGCCGGTGCCTGGAGGCGCGGAATCGGGTCACGTCGCTGTTGGGGAGCCGCAATGACACCCGGGGCCACAAGGCAGAATCGACCGGGTGCGGACCGTCGAGACGATCACCGGCCACGATGACGAACGGATCGGCGACTACCGGGCGCTGACCGACGTGGAACTGCGTACCCGGTGGGAGCCGCCGGGCGGGCTGTTCATCGCCGAGGGTGAGCTGGTGCTGCGCCGGGCCCTGCGAGCCGGCTACCGGCTCCGTTCGGTACTGATCGACAGCAAGCGTCTGGGTCAGATCAGTGATCTGCCGCTGCACGAGGTGCCGGTCTACGCCAGCGACCAGGCAGTGCTGCAGGCCATCACCGGGTTCCACGTCCACCGTGGCGTGCTGGCCTCGTTCCACCGGAAACCCGAACAGTCTGCCCGCGAGGTGCTCGCGTTGGCCAGCCGGATCGCGATACTCGAGAACACCAACAACCACACAAATCTTGGCGCGGTGTTCCGGAGCGCCGCGGCGCTGGGCATGGATGCCGTTCTGCTTTCACCGTCCTGCGCTGACCCGCTCTACCGGCGCAGTGTGCGAGTCAGCATGGGTGAGGTGTTTGCCGTACCGTACGCCCGGCTGCAGCCATGGCCTGATGCGCTCACCCAGGTACGGCGGGCCGGCTTCACCGTGCTCGCGCTGACCCCGGCGAAAGACGCGGTTCCGATCCAGCAACTCAACGCGGCGCAACGCGCCCGACCCGCGCTCCTGCTCGGCGCCGAAGGCCCCGGCCTGACCGCTGAGGCGCTGGCCGCCAGCAACGCCCACGTTGGCATCCCGATGCGCCGCGGTGTCGACTCACTGAACGTGGCCAACGCGGCGGCGGTCGCGTTCTGGGAACTCACGCGAAGCGATTGATCAGCGACCTGCCTCCTCGGCGTACCAGCTCGGCATGCTCAGCGGCCTCGGTCTGCGCGCTACGATCTCGACGTGCTTTGGCGTGCTGCTCTCCCCGTCCTGCGCCGCCCCGCGGTACCGGCGCGGCGTGCGGGTCAGCAGGGGCCAGGTCTTCGCCGTGCCGTACGCCTACCTGGCACCCTGGCCCGACGCGATGCCGGTACAGAAGCGGGATGAGGCCGGCCGGCAGGCCAGGCCCGGCCTGCCGGCCGCGGTCCTGGCGGCCAGCGACCGCCACGTGGTCATCTCCGTGCGGCGCGGCGTGGACTCGCGCAACGTGGCTGCTGCCGCCGCGTTCCGGGAGCTGACCCGGTGACCCAGCTGTTTCCGACGGTACGGGAGGTGCTGGCGCTCGACCCGGTGCGCGGCGGGGTGCCGCGCGTCGTGGCCGGCGAGCAGCTGCTGGACCGGCCGGTGCGCTGGGTGCACTCCGCCGAGGTGCCCGACATCGCCTCCCTGCTGCGCGGCGGCGAGCTGGTGCTGACCACCGGTATCGGGCTGCCCGCCGGCGACCCGGCGCTGCGCGCGTTCGTGGCCGAGCTGGCCGAGGTGGGCGTGGTCGGGCTCTTCGTCGAGCTGGGGCGCAGGTTCTCCGGCTCGCTGCCCAAGCCGATGGTGGCCGCCGCCGCGCGCCACGGGCTGGTCCTGGTCGAGCTGCGCCGGGCCACCCCGTTCGTACAGATCACCGAGGCGGTACACGCGATGATCGTGGATGCGCAGCTGGGCGAGCTGCGCGCCACCGAGGAGATCCACCAGCGCTTCACCGAGCTGTCCGTGGAGGGCGCCGAGCCGGCCGAGGTGGTCGCGCAGGCCGCCGCGCTGGCCGGCGCGCCGGTGGTGCTGGAGAACCTGTCCCGCCGGGTGCTCGCGTACGACGCCGCCGGGGAGCGGGCCGACCTGCTGCTGGACGGCTGGGAGGCGCACTCCCGGCGGATCGCGCCCGGCGCCCGTACCGGGTACGACCCCGACTCCGGCTGGCTGGTCACCATGGTCGGCGCACGCGGCCAGGACTGGGGCCGGCTGCTGCTGCGCTGGCCGGCCGGCGAACCGTCCACCCGGCTGGTCATCCTGGTCGAGCGGGCCGCGTCCGCGCTGGCGCTGGGCCGGCTGATCCGCCGCGACGCCGAGGGCCTGGAGCGGCAGATCCACGGCACGGTACTCACCGCGCTGCTCGAACACAGCCGGCCGGTGGACGAGGTGGTGCTGCGCGCGAAGGCGCTCGGGGTACCGCTGGAGCGCCGCCGCCTGGTCGGCGTGGTGGTACTCGCCCGGGTGCCGGACGACCCGCTGCCCGCCCGGGACGAGCGGCTGCGGGACGTGGCCGAGGCGGTGGCCCAGGCACTGCGGGACGCGCGGCTGCAGGGCCTGGTCAGCGCGCTGGACGAGCACTCGGTCGGCGCCCTGCTGACGCTGCGTACCGGCGCCGCCGAGGACGCGCCGCTGGCCCGCTTCGCCACCGCCCTGCGCCGGCTGCGGTCCGGGCTGCTGATCGCGGCCGGTTCGGTGGTGGACTCCCCGCGCGAGGCGCGCCGGTCGCTGGTGGAGGCGCGCCAGGTGGCGTACGCGGCGCGCGCCGATACCCGGGACGTACCGGTGTTCCGGCTGCCGGACGTGGGCCTGGCCGGGCTGCTGCACCTGCTGCGCGACGAGCCCCGGGTACAGACGTTCGTGGAGCGCGAGCTGGGACCGCTGCTGGCGTACGACGCGAAGCACCCGCGGGAGCAGCTGCTCGGCTCGCTGCGCGCGTACCTGGCGAGCGGTCGCAACAAGTCGGCGGCGGCGGCCGCGGCGCACCTGTCCCGGCCGGCGTTCTACGAGCGGCTGGCGCGTATTGGCCGGATCCTGGACCGGGACCTGGACGCGGTGGACGCGTGCCTGTCCCTGCACGTCGCCCTGCTCGCCCTCGACGCCATCCGCGACACCTGACCGCCGTGTCTCAGGCGGGTGATTCGCCGTCAGAGGCGCCAGGCCCAGACCGAACCGGGGTACGGGCTGAGCATCAGGGCCACGATCCGGGCGTCGCCGGGTATCTCCGCGGTGACCCAGGCGGTCTGCTCCTGCCCCGGCTGGTCGCGCAGCGTCTCGAAGGGTGGCGCGGCCGAGGTGGTGACGAAGCCGGTGAACCACTGCCGGGCCGTGCTGTCCACCAGCGCCACCATGTGCTCCGGGTTCAGCGGCCACGGGCTGGTACCGGTGACCCGTAGCCGCAGCTGCACCGAGTACGCCCGGTACCCGCGGCGTACCCCGCCGGTGGCCGGGGTGGGGTCCAGCACCCGCAGCGGGGTGACGTCCAGCTTCTCGCCCGCCAGCCGGTCCAGCGTCTGCCGGGTACCCGGGCGGGGCCAGCCGCCGGGCCGGTACGGCTCCACCGGTACCGGCGAGGCCGGCGAGGTCAGGTCGACGACCAGCGCGGTACCGGATACCGCGAGGTAGCGCAGGTGCTCGCCGGTCGGTACCTGGAACACGAGCGTGCCGCGCCGCTCGTCGCCGCCGATCAGGTCGGTCTGGTCGACTCCGTCCCGGCCCTCGACGCCCTTGCCGGAGGGGCGGTAGCGGGCGCCGGACGCGCTGACCGCGAACGCGGTCTGGTAGAAGTCGATGCTGCCCGGTACCGTCCCCGTGTTGCGCAGCCGCACGCCGACCCCGACGAAGCGGCAACCCGCGCCGGGATCCCCGCCGGTCAACGGATCGGTCACGCTGGTGGCGGCGAGGGACAGGACGCCCGGTAGCGCGGCGACGTCGCGGGCCACCCCCAGCGCGGTCGGCGCTGCCGGGTACGCCGTGGCCGCGGTGCCGTCGGACTGGCACTGCCAGGGCTGGCTGCGCTGCCTGCCCTTGCTGGCGCAGCCGCCGGTGAGCGCGAGCAGGACGGCGAGGGCGAGCAGCGCGGGGCGGCGAGGATGCACGGCCGTCATTGTGCGCGCCGCGGGCAAGCGCTACCCGGTGGCGTCGAGGGCGTTGACGACCAGGTTCGCGAGGTACTCGTGCTGCGCGTACGCGTCCGGGAAGGCCGAGCCCTGCACCGTCTGCGCCGCCACCGTGACGGGCATGCGCTGCCAGCCGGCCACCTGCATCAGCGCCTGGTAGAACTTGCGGGCCGAGGTGGCCGGATCCATGAGCTGCGCCACCGTGCCCCAGCCGGAGCTGGGTCGCTGCTGGAAGAGCCCGACCGAGTCGTAGTCGCCGCCCACGCCGTCGTGCCGCAGTCCGAGCGATTCGGCCGAGCCCCAGTTGGCCAGGTTCAGCAGCCGGCTCTCCTGCAGCGCGGTCGCGATCGCGATGACGTACGCCTGCCGGGGCAGGCCGAGCCGCCTACCCACATCGACAATGGTCTTCGCGTACCCCATCTGCGCAGTGCTCAGGCCGCCGACCGGGGCGACGGTCGCGGGAGCGCTGGATGGGCTGGGCGTGGCGGGGGCCGGCTTGGCCGCCGCCGCGGAGTGGCTCGGTGTCGCGCGGGCGGG
>DATEJJ010000239.1:0-2378 GCA_035278125.1 Rugosimonospora sp. | reverse complement strand
GATCGCGGTGCCGACGCCGCCGTTTCTGCGGCCGCTGGGCCGGCCGGACTCAGCACTGTCCAGGTAGCCGGCTTCCGGGCGGCGGAAGCCCTGCGTATCCCAGCCCGGGTCGTCATAGCCCAGGTCGTAGTCGACATCTCCGGCGTTGCCCCGAAAGCCCCCGTCAGCCGGGCGGCCGTGTCCCGCCTGGCCCACATCGCGATACCGAACGTCAAAGTCATCAGCTTTGCTGCTCACGCGTCCGCGCTGGTGGCTCGGAGGTCGCGGCTCGTCGGTATGCGACCTCTACCTAAGGGCAGGCTCCGGAGTCCGGTGAGCCCGCCGAACACAAACGTTACCTCCTGGAGACCATGTTCACCGGCTGGCCAGTGTTACTGGCGAGATCGGTTACTGACTAGACCGCGCACGCCGCCTCCGGCGTACGGCAGGCTCTCCAGTGCCGAGAACGTAAGAGGAAGCGAGGTGGTTCCACCCGCAACTCTGACAGACCTCGACCACATAGACCCGGAATTCGCCGTATTCGGCCGCCATTTCCGCAAGTTCCCTACTTTGCTTGACTCGTCCCTCGTACTGGCCGAGCTCGTCTCCGTAGACGTACGTCACGTGGGTGAGCTTGGCTTTCCGGCAGATCGGGCAGAGGTCCTCGGTCGGCTCGCCGTGGAACTTGGCGGCCCGCAACAGGTAGGGATGTGCGTCGCAGACGTCGGTGACGGTCGTGCGTCCGGAACGCACGGACGCGAGCGTGGCCCGGCGGGCCAGCCCGTAATCCACGACGGATCGCCTAGACGTCATGTTGGCCAGCGTACGTCGGAACCGGCCGTGAGCCGAGCCCGGATCGCCTCTTCTTTGCCGCCAAAGCGTTACCCGCCCGCGCTGACGGCCCCCGTATGTGCAGGCGAGCGGGCCGCACTTGCATACGAGCGGACCGCGTGCATAAGATCTGGATGTATCGGTTCGATACATCGCGGCGATCTAACGGGTTGATCTAACGCACCGAAGTATCGCAGTGAGGCATCGGACCGGTGCAAACCGGGATACCACGGACTTCTGGGGGAAGCGTGGGACGCAACCGCTCCGGCGTACTTGAGCTAGCCGTGCTCGGGCTGCTGCACGGGACTCCGATGCATGGCTACGAGCTACGTAAACGCCTGTACACCGTGCTGGGCGCATTCCGTGCTCTCTCTTACGGGTCGCTGTATCCCTGCCTGCACGAACTCCTCGCCGCCGGCCTGATCGCGGAGGAGCACGACGAGGACGAGGCGCCGCCGTCACGGGCTGGCGCAGCGCCCTCGTCCGCCAGGGCTAGGGCGGCGGGACGCCGGTCGCTGAAGGTGTACCGGCTGACCGCCGAAGGCAAGGAAAGGCTGCACGATCTGCTGGCCGAGGGCGGCCCGACGACGTGGGAGGACGACGGTTTCGGCGTCCACTTCGCGTTCTTCGGGCTGACCAGGGCCGACGTGAGGCTCCGGATCCTGGAGGGCCGCCGCAGCAAGCTCGAGGAACGCACGGAGGCCATCAGGGCGGCCTTCACGCGGACCAGGGAGCGGGTGGACAGGTACACCGAGGAACTGCATCGGCATGGCCTGGAATCAGTGGAGCGGGAAGTCCGATGGCTGAACGAGCTGATCGCGTCGGAGCGGGAGGCCGGGCAGTCCGGAGGGGACGACAACATTTCCGATAAGGAGTCATCCTGATGGGTAAGGTGCGCATCGCCATCGTGGGCGTGGGCAACTGCGCCAGCTCCCTCGTGCAGGGGCTGGAGTACTACAAGGACGCCGACGACGGCGCCCGGGTCCCCGGCCTCATGCATGTCCGGTTCGGGCCGTACCACATCAGCGATCTCGAGGTGGTCGCCGCGTTCGACGTGGACACCAAGAAGGTCGGCTGCGACCTGGCCGTGGCCATCAGCGCGAGCGAGAACAACACCATCAAGTTCGCGGAGGTCCCGCCGACCGGCGTGACCGTGCAGCGCGGGCCGACCCTGGACGGCCTGGGCGAGTACTACCGGGAGATCATCACCGAGTCCGACGAGCCCGCGGTCGACGTGGCCCAGGCGCTGCGCGACGCCCGCGCCGACGTCATGGTCTGCTATCTCCCGGTCGGCTCGGAGGAGGCGGCCAAGTTCTACGCCCAGTGCGCCATCGACGCGCACGTGGCGTTCGTGAACGCGCTGCCGGTGTTCATCGCGTCCAACCCCGAGTGGGCGGCGAAGTTCACCGAGGCCGGCGTGCCGATCGTCGGCGACGACATCAAGTCCCAGGTGGGCGCCACCATCACCCACCGCGTGCTGGCCAAGCTGTTCGAGGACCGCGGGGTGGAGCTGCTCCGCACCTACCAGCTGAACTTCGGCGGCAACATGGACTTCATGAACATGCTGG
>DATEJJ010000238.1:0-6847 GCA_035278125.1 Rugosimonospora sp. | reverse complement strand
CGGCGCAGCGCTTGAGCAGCCCGGCGAGGACCAGCTGCGTCTCCAGGCGGGCGAGCGGCGCACCGAAACAGAAGTGCGGCCCGTGGCCGAAGACCACGGGCCGCGGCCGGGCCGGCCGGTCCAGCCGCACCGCGTCCGGCTCCGCGAACGCGTCCGGGTCCCGGTTGGCCGCCGCCAGCATCAGCACCACGCTCTGCCCGGCGGCCACCCGCTGCCCGCCGATTTCGATGGGGGTACCGGCGGTGCGCACGGTGTACTGCGTCGGCGGGTACAGCCGGGCCAGCTCGTCCACGGCGGCGGGCAGCAGCTCCGGCTGGCGGCGCAGCAGGTCGGCCAGGTCCGGCGCGTCCAGCAGCGCGGCGACCGCGTTGCTGATCAGGTTGCCGGTGGTCTCCTGCCCGGCGGTCACCAGCATCATCAGGTTGCCGATCAGCTCCGCCTCGCTCAGCCGCCCGGCGTCGGCCGCCTCTACCAGCCGCCCGGTGATGCTGTCCCGCGGGCGGGCCCGGTGCGACGCCACCGCCGCGTGCAGCCCGGCCACCAGGTCGTCCAGGTCGGCCCGCAGCTCGCGGGTGTCGCCGGTGGGCAGGTGTCCGGGCGAGGCGACCACGTGCCCCCAGGCCGTGGACCACCGGTGCAGTGTGTCCAGGGCCACCTCGGAAAGGCCGAGCAGGTGCCGGATGACCCGCAGCGGTACCGGCAGCGACAGCTCCTCGACGACCTCGATCTGGCCGTCCCAGGCGCACAGGTCGAGGGTGGTCGCCACCACCCTCGCGATCCAGTCCGCCAGCGCCTGTACCTGCCGGGGCTTGAACGGGTCGCCCAGCACCTGGCGCAGCCGGGTGTGGTCCGGAGCGTCCACAAAGGACACGTGCGCGTCGAGCAGCGGGAAGATGTGCCGGATGGCGTCGGGTGCGAACTCGGCGGCCCGCCGGTGGTCGGTGACCGCCGAGAGCCGCCGGTCCTCCAGCAGGCGGGACACGTCGGCGTGCCGGCTGACCAGCCAGGACCGGATCGTGCGGTCCCAGTACGGCTCGGGGGAGGCGAGCAGGTGGCGGTACAGCGGCCACGGATTGGCGATGAAATCCGGCCGGTGTAGGTCGTAAAGGCTGGGCGGGCGGGCTAAAGTACTAGCGGCGACGGGTGAAGAATCGACATCTGTCGTCATCAGAAATCTCCGACCACTGCGCTATGTGTTCGTGCGGTTACCCTGAGTATGGCCGTGACGATCAGCCAATGTGAATGGTCGGCCCCGGAATTGACACGCGAAACGGCAACTTGCGGGTTAGCTGTTGCCACCCGGGGAATTGCAGCGGCGCCTCATCCCTTTACCGAACCGGCGAGACCGCCCACGATACGGCGCTCCGCGACCAGGAAGAACAGCAGCGCCGGCAGCATCGACACACCCGTGTACGCGAGAATCCGCGCCACATCCTGCGAGTACTGCGACTGGAACGCGGCCACCCCCAGGGGGAGCGTGAAGTGGTTCGGGTCACTGAGTACCAGCAGCGGCAGCAGGTACGCGTTCCAGCTCGTCACAAAGGCCAGGATCGCGACCGTCATCAGCGCCGGCCGGCTCAGCGGCAGCAGGATGCGCCAGAAGAACCCGAGCCGGCTGGCCCCGTCCACCACGGCCGCGTCCTCGATCTCGGCGGGTATCGCGCGCATGAACGGCCGGAGGATGACGACCGTGATCGGCAGCGAGAACGCCGCCTCCGGCAGCGCCACCCCGAGCGGGTTCTCCAGCAGGCCCATCGGGCGCAGCAGCAGGTACAGCGGGAGCGAGGCCACGCCGGCCGGGAACAGCAGCCCGATGGTGAACAGCGTGTAGAAGCCCTCCCGGCCGCGGAACACGTACCGGGACAGGGCGAAGGCCGCCATGGCGCCCAGGCAGACCGCGAGCGAGGTGGCGATCACGGCGATCACCGCGCTGTTGAACATCGCCCGCCAGAACACCGCGGAGGTGACCATCTCCCGGTAGTTGCCCAGCACCCAGGGGTGCGGCAGGCCGGCCGGATCCGTGTTGAGCTGCGCGTTGTCCCGGAACCCGCCAAGGAACGTGAACAGCACGGGTACCACGGTCAGCGCGATCACGATGATCGCCACCGCGTAGGTGGCGACGGTACCCGGGGACATCGGGCGCGGGCCGCGCCGCACCGGTACCAGCGTGGACACGCCCGTCACCCCGCCATCCGGGTCAGCGCGCCGTCGGTGTCGCGGCGCAGCGCGTAGCGCTGGTAGATCAGCGCGAACACGAAGCAGATCAGGAACAGGATCACCGCGACCGCGCTGCCGAAGCCGAACTCGTACCGCTTGAAGCCGTGGTCGAGCAGGTACGTCGCCATGGTGTTGGAGGCGTTGGCCGGGCCGCCCAGCGTCATGATCCAGACGATGTCGAACAGCTGCAACGAGCCGATCATCGACAGGAAGATCTGGATGCGGATGGTCGGGCCGAGCAGCGGCAGCACGATCCGGCGGGTGGTGTGCCAGGCCGAGGCGCCGTCGATGGCCGCCGCCTCGCGCAGCTCCGTGGGGATGCCCTGCAGGCCGGCGAGCAGCAGGATGGTACCGATGCCGATGTACTTCCAGGTGATCACGACGAACAGGGTGTACAGCACGATCCGGCTGTCCGCGAGCCACTCGTGGATCAGGCTGCCCAGGCCGAGCGCGCTGAAGACCTGGTCGACGAAGCCGCCCGGCTGCAGGATCAGCAGCCAGATCACCGCGGCCACCGCCTCGGACAGCACGTACGGCGAGAACACCACGATCCGCAGCAGGGTACGCCCGCGGATCTTCCGGTTCATCAGCATGGCAAGCCCGATGGCCAGCGGCAGCTGGATCACCAGCGACAGCACCGCGATGATCAGGTTGTGCTCGACCGCCAGGTGGAACACCGGATCGGCCAGCGCCCGCCGGTAGTTCTCCAGCCCGATGTTCTCCATCGGACCGAAGCCGGACCACCGGAAGAAGCTGTAGTAGACGGCGACGCCGATGGGCAGCAGCACGAAGGTCAGGAACAGCGTCAGCGCCGGCGTCAGCAGCAGGGTGAGCTCCAGCCGCCGGGCGAGGCTGGTCCGGCGCCGGGCCGGCCGCGCTGCCGCGCGGCCGGCCGGTGCCTCGCCCGCGACCGTGGTGGCCGTGAGCTGGTCGGTACGGTCGATCACTGGCTCGCCACGGCCTGGGTGAACGCCTTCACGATCCCCTCCGGAGTCCCCTGCCCGGCGAAGAAGTTCGAGATGGCGTCGTTGAGCGCGGTACCCACGCTGGTCGGCAGGGCCTGGTCGAAGTACGTCTGGATGTAGGGCGCCGCCGTGAGGTACTGCTGGACGATCTTCAGCGACGGGTCGGTGATGGCCGACGCGGCGGCCGGGTTGGACGGCAGGGTGGCCGTCTGGGTCTGCACCAGCTTGGTCTGCACCTCGGTGCTGGCGATGTACTTCAGGAAGTCCGGGCAGGCGTTGGTGGCCTTGTACGTGCAGGAGAAGCCGTCGCCGCCGCCCAGGGCCACGCCCGCGGTACCGGCGCCGGTGCTGATCGCCGGGAACGGGAACCAGCTCATCTTCGACGCGAACGCCTTGTCCGCGGTGAGCGGGATCATGGTGGGCAGCTCCCAGTCGCCCATCAGCTCCATGGCCGCCTTGCCGTTGGCCACCAGGCCCGCCGAGCTACCCGCACCCTGCTGCGCCGGGGTACCCAGGAACGCGGTCTGGAACGGCTTGGTGTCCATGAACGCCTTGAGGTCGGTACCCGCCTTGGTCCAGCACGGGTCGTCCATCTTGAGGTTCTTGATGGTGCCCTTCACCGTGTCCAGCGAGCACTCGCGCAGCGCGAAGTACTCCCACCAGAACGCGTCCGGCCACTTGTCCTTGCTGCCCACCGCGATCGGCGTGACGCCGGCCGCCTTGAGCTTGGTGACGTCCGCGTTCAGCTCGTCCATGGTGGCCGGTGGCGCGCTGATACCCGCCTTCTGGAACAGGTCGGTGCGGTACCAGAAGCCGACCACGTGCAGGTCGTACGGGATGCCGTACTGCTTGCCGTCGGTCTGCCAGCCGGCCGCGGCCGCGCCCAGCTGGCTGATCCAGCCGGACACCTGCTGGGTGATGTCCATCAGCTTGCCGGACTTCACCTGGGTGGCCTCGGCGCCGGCGCCCCACTGCTGGTAGATGCTCGGCGGGTCGGTGGACTGCAGGGCGAGCGGGATCTTCGTCTGGAACTGCTCGTTCTGCATGGGGTCAACCTTGAAAGTCACATTCGGGTGGGCGGTGTGGTACGCGTCGGCGATCGACTGCCACACGGTCTTGCCCGGGTCCTGCGCGGCGTTGTGCCACCAGGTCAGCGTGACGTTGCCATTCGACGAAGTGCCCGAGCTGGAGTTGCCGCTGCCGCACGCGGTCGCGGCCGTGAGCGCCACCGCGGTCGCGAGGGCGGTGGCGGCCCACCTTCGGGGGATGCTCATGTGGACGTTCATGCGGGTCATCTCCTGACGGTGTCAGGGCCGAGCTGCCTGGCTCGGCCCTCGATAGGCGCCGAGTCTGCGCCTGTTCGCGAAGCCCTGTCAATCGTTGTCGATAACGTTATCGCACGCTATTCTGCCCGCGTGGAACCCAGCTCCCGCGTCACGATCCGGGACGTCGCCGCACACGCCGGCGTCTCGGTCGCGACGGTGTCCAAAGTGATCAACGGGAGGTACGGCGTCTCCGCCGCCACGTACGCCCGCGTCCAGGCGGTCATCAAGGAGATGGGCTACGAGGCGAGCCTGGTGGCGCAGAGCCTGCGCAACCACCGCACGAACGTGATCGGCATCCTGGTCGCCGACCTCGAACCGTTCAGCACCGAGCTGCTGAAGGGCGCGGCCGACGCCATCCGCGGCACCGGCTTCGAGCTGGTCGTCTACTCCGCGGGCGGGCGTACCAGCGACCACGTGGGCTGGGAGCGGCGGTATCTTTCACGGCTGTCCGGCACGCTGATCGACGGTGCCGTCCTGGTCACGCCGACCGTGGTGGACGTGCGGTACGGCGCCCCGGTGGTCGCGGTCGACCCGCACACCGGCCCGTCCGACCTGCCCACCATCGACTCGGACAACCTGCGCGGCGCCCGGTTCGCCGTGGACCACCTGCTCGAACTGGGCCACCGCCGGATCGCCATGCTGACCGGCCGGCCCGACCTGCAGTCCGCCCAGCTGCGCGAGCACGGGTACCGGCAGGCGCTGATCGCCGCCGGGGTACCGGTGGACGAGGAGCTGATCCAGGTCGGCGCGTACGACCCGGCCGTGTCCGCCGCCGCCGCCCGGCAGCTGCTCACCGCGCCGGCGCGGCCCACCGCCCTGTTCGCGGCCAACGACCTGACCGCCATCGCGACCGTCGAGGTGGCCCGGGACCTGGGCCTGCGGGTACCCGAGGACCTGTCCGTCGTCGGGTTCGACAACATCCCCGACTCCGCCCTGAACACGCCCCCGCTGACAACGGTGGACCAGCCGATCCACGAGATGGGCCAGCGCGCGGTCAACCTGCTGATCAGCCTCATCCGCGGCGAGCCGCTGGACGCCACCCACATCACGCTCGCCACGCGCCTGGTGGTACGCCACTCCACCCGCCCGGTGCAGCCCTGACCCCGGCCTTCCGACGATCGGACAACCCGTGACACTCGACAGCAGCGTCTCCGCCGATACCTGGCGCGACCCCTCCGTACCCGCCGCCGACCGGGTCGCCGACCTGATGTCCCGCATGACGGTACGGGAGAAGATCGCCCAGCTGTACGGGGTGTGGGTACGGGTGGACGAGTCCGCCGGCCAGGTCGCGCCGCGCCAGCACGAGCAGGCGCACGCCGCGCTGGACTGGGACGAGCTGGTCCGGCACGGCGTCGGCCAGGTCACCCGGGCGTACGGCACCCTGCCGGTCGCGCCGCTGGACGGGGCGCGCCGGGTGGCCGCCCTGCAACGCCAGATCATGGCGGCCGGCCGGTTCGGCATCCCCGCCGTCATGCACGAGGAGTGCCTCACCGGCATGGCGATCTGGCAGGCCACCGTGTACCCGTCGCCGCTGTGCTGGGGTGCCAGCTTCGACCCGGAGCTGGTGGAGCGGGCCGGCGCGCAGATCGGGCGGACGATGGCGCGGCTGGGCGTGCAGCAGGGGCTCGCGCCGGTCCTCGACGTGGTCCGCGACCTGCGCTGGGGCCGGGTCGAGGAGACAATCGGCGAGGACCCGTACCTGGTCGGCACGATCGGCAGCGCGTACGTGCGGGGCGTCCAGTCGGCCGGCGTGGTGGCCACCCTCAAGCACTTCGTCGGGTACTCGGCGTCCCGCTCCGGGCGCAACCAGGCACCCGTCTCCATCGGTACCCGCGAGCTGGCCGACGTGCTGCTGCCCCCGTTCGAGATGGCGCTGCGCGCCGGTGCCCGGTCGGTGATGAACAACTACACCGACCTGGACGGGGTACCGGCCGCCGCCGATCCGCACCTGTTCACCACCCTGCTGCGCGACGGGTACGGGTTCACCGGCACGGTCGTGTCCGACTACTTCGCCGTGGCGTTCCTCAAGGATCTGCACGGCGTCGCCGGTACCCGGGCCGAGGCCGCCGGGCTGGCACTTGCCGCCGGCATCGATGTCGAGCTGCCCAGCGTGAACTGCTTCGGCGAGCCGCTGGTCGAGGCGGTCGAGGCGGGCCGGGTGGACCTGGCCCTGATCGACCGCGCGCTCGCCCGCGTGCTGACGCAGAAGTGCGAGCTGGGGCTGCTGGACGCCGGCTGGTCGCCGGAGCCGCCGATACTCGACGAGGCCGCGGCGCCCGCGCTGGACGACGAGGCGGGCCGTCACCTGGCCCGGCGGCTGGCCCAGCGCTCCGTGGTGCT
>DATEJJ010000237.1:0-5101 GCA_035278125.1 Rugosimonospora sp. | reverse complement strand
GGGGCGACCGCGACGGGGGCGGCAAGGCCCGCCGGCCCGCGAAGACCCGGCACCACCACCCTCACCACAGGTGCGACGGCCAGGTGCGGCCGCCCCGGCACGATCATCATCTGGTACCCGCGCCGCGCCGCCACCAGCACCGAGGCTGATCCGGCACCGTCTGGAGCGGTCAGCCGGTCGGGCGCAGCAGCGGCGGGTAGAGCGACGTGGCGGAGCCGCGGCGGTAGAGCTGGGCCGGCCGCCCCCGGTCGCCGCCGGTCAGCTCGCCTGTCGCCGTGACGAACCCGGCCGTGGTGGTCGCCTTGCGGTGGAAGTTGCGCGGGTCCAGCGTGGTCCCCCACACCGCCTCGTACACCGCGCGTAGCTCGGCGATGGTGAACTCGTCCGCGCAGAACGCCGCGCCCAGCGGGGTGTACTCCAGCTTCGCGCGGGCCCGCTCCACCCCGTCGGCCAGGATCCGCTCGTGGTCGAAGGCGAGCCGGGACGGCCGGACCGATACCGGGTGCCACGCGGCCGCCGCCGCATCGCTGTCCGCCACCGGATCCGGCGCCCCCGGTACCAGCGCCAGGTACGCCACGGTGACCACCCGCCCGCGCGGGTCCCGGCGCGGCGTGCCGTAGCTGGCGAGCTGCTCCAGGTGGCCGCCGATCCCGGTCTCCTCGCGCAGTTCCCGGGCGGCGGCGGCGCTCAGGTCCTCGTCGAGCTGCACGAAGCCACCCGGTAGCGCCCAGCGCCCCTGGTGCGGCGGCACCCCGCGCCGGATCAGCAGCACGCTCAACTCTCCCTTGTGGATGGTGAGCACCACGAGATCCACGGTGACCGCGAACGCCGGATGGTCGGGCATCTGATTAATCACCACCTTGACGAGAACTCTTCGCGACCTATATCGTCAACATGACGATATCACTCGGGGAGGGTGGCCACGATGGCGGATGTGACCCGTCGGCTGTTCCTGCGGCACCTGCGCGGCGCGCCGACCAGTTGGGTACGGCACCAGGTGCGGGGCCGGGTACGGCACGAGGGCGTGGGACAGTCGTTCTGGTACCGGCCGTTGACGGCCGTGCTGTCCGAGGTACCGGTCAACGACCGCGAGCTGCCGCTGCTGTTCCACGCGCGTACCAGCGACTACTCCGACGTCACCGTGCAGGCCACGGTCACCTACCGGGTCACCGATCCGGCGGCGGCCGCCCAGCGCCTCGACTTCTCCGTCGACCCGGGTACCGGCGAGGCGCAGGCCCGCCCGCTGGACCAGATCGCCACCCTGCTCTCCGAGCTGGCCCAGCAGCCGGCGCTGGACCTGCTGGCCCGGCTGCCGCTGGCCGAGGCGCTCACCGCCGGCATCGCGCCGGTACGCGAGGCGGTCAGCGCCGCGCTCGCCGACGCCGTCCGGCTGGCCGACACCGGGGTCAGCGTGGTCAGTGCCCGGGTGGTGGCCATCCGGCCCGAGCCCGAGCTGGAGCGCGCGCTACAGACCCCGACCCGCGAGGCGGTACAGGTCGAGGCGGACCGCGCCACGTACGCCCGCCGCGCGCAGGCGGTCGAGCAGGAGCGCGCCATCGCCGAGAACGAGATGCAGAACCGGATCGAACTGGCCCGGCGGGAGCAGCAGCTGGTGGAGCAGAAGGGCGCCAACGGCCGCCGCCGCGCCGAGCTGGACGCCGCCTCCGCACTGGTCGCCGCGCAGGGCCAGGCCGAGCGGGACCGGCTCGCCGCCGTCACCTCCGCCGAGCAAGACCGCCTGCTGACCGAGGCCAAGGCCGCCGGGGTACGCGCCATCGGCCTGGCCGAGGGGGAGGCGGAGTCCGCGCGCCTGGCCGCGTACCGGGACCTGCCGCCCGACGTGCTCCGCACGCTCGCCCTGCGCGAGCTGGCCGCCCACGTCCCCGACATCGGCCAGCTCACGGTCACGCCCGACATCCTCACCGCCCTCGCCAGCCGCCTCGCCCCCACCCGGTAATGCTCGCGCCCCGCATCGTCGTCGTGTCGCGGCGCAGCGAGCTGGACGAGCTGGTGGCCACGCACGGCACGCCGGGTGCGGCCGGGTACTTCCTGAAGCAGCGCGGGCGCGACCTCGCCGAGGTGACCCGGCGGCACGAGGCCCTGCGCGCGGCGCGTACCGCACTGTCCTCGGCGGTACCGGCCGACTGGCGCCGGGGCGAGGTGGACCGCGACGACCTGTCCCGGTTCCTGTTCGGCCCGGAGGACGTGGTGGTCGCGGTCGGGCCCGACGGGCTGGTCGCCAACGTCGCCAAGTACCTGCACGGCCAGCCGGTCATCGGCGTCGACCCGGAGCCCGGCCGCAACCCCGGCGTGCTGGTCCCGTTCGACCCGGTGACCGCCGGCCGGCTGCTGCCGCGCGTGGTCGACGGCGCGGTACCGGTGCAGGAGCGCACCATGGTGACCGCCACCCTGGACGACGGCCAGGAGCTGACCGGACTCAACGAGGTGTACGTCGGCCAGCCGGCCCACCAGTCCGCCCGGTACCTACTGTCCACAGCGGACGGTCACCGGGAGCGCCAGTCGTCCTCCGGCCTCATCGTCGGTACCGGCACCGGCGCCACGGGCTGGTGCGCGTCGATCGCCCGGGAGCGCGCTGCCGCACCCGACCCGCCGGGCGCGACGCAGACGCGGCTGTGCTGGTACGTGCGGGAGGCGTGGCCGTCGCCGGCCACGGGTACGGGGCTGACGGCCGGGGTGCTCGGGCCGGGCGAGGCGCTGGAGCTGACCAGTGAGAGCGAACGGCTGGTCGCCTTCGCGGACGGCGTGGAGCAGGACCACCTCGTACTGTCCTGGGGTCAGCGGGTTTCCGTGGCGCTCGCCACCCGTACCCTCCGGCTCGTGGTAACCGGCTAGTCAGGTCCCCAGCTTGTCAACCTCGGCCCGCAAGTATCCGAGTTCGGGGAGGCCGAACAGATCGGCCCGGAAGAAGAAGTGCGGCCAGCCGTTGGCGTGCAGCAGGAACTCGCGGTAATCCGCCGGCAGCCGCTCCCCGCTGCCCCGCTCGTACGCGGCGACCTCGTCCTCGGTGGCGCGGACTCTGGGCCCCGTGGCCGGCTGGGTGTGGTCCAGCCGGTCGAGCTGCTCCTTGGCCAGGATGATCGACCGGAGCAGTTCCTCCCACACCACGCGATCGGTCACTGCTCAGCCGTGTTCGGCGTTGTAGGTGCGTAGCCAGGCGTCGACCGCGTCGTCGTCGGTGAGGTCCACGCCCTCCGCGACCAGGCGCGCCATCGCCTCCGCCGCCGGGCTGCGCCGCTCGCCCGTCGCGTACAGCCGGGCGAACTCGTCCCGCTCCGCGTTCACCTGCGCGAACGTGCCCTGTACCGCGTGGTCCGGCAGGTCCAGGCGGCGGCCCGCCCAGACCACCCAGGCGCCGAGCGTGCCGGGCAGCGTCGCGGCGTCCACGTTGTCCAGCACCGCCCGCTGGTGCACCCACTCCGTGAGGAACGTGACCACCGACTGCGGGCTCCAGCGCAGCGGGTCACCGCCCCGGCCGGTGGCGAAGTCCACGATCAGGCCGAGGCAGTAGTTCACCGACTCACCGCGCGGGCCGCCCAGCCCGGACAGGCCGGACAGCGACGCCTCCGGCGAGGCGAGGAACTCGCCCATCAGCTCCCGACCCGCCGCGCCCGCGTCCGGCTCCGGCTGCTCGGCGGCCTCCGGCAGCAGGGCCAGCCGGGCCAGCGCCAGCGACCGGTTGGCGGGCAGCGACTCGGTGGCCGGCGGCTCGGAGGCGGTATCGGTGGCGCGCAGGTACGCGTTGGCGGCGGTGCGTACCGTCGACAGCGGTACCTCGGCCAGCCAGGTCATGCCGTCCGGATCGGTCAGCGCGCTGTCCCGCAGCTGCTGGAGTACGGGCGCGGCCGGCGCGAGTACCAGCAGGTCCCGGGCCAGGCCGAGGTTGTGGTCGGCGAGCACGACGATCGCGTGTTCGGGACCACCCAGCTCGGGGTCGGCGTACTCGAAGGTGGCCACGTAGCTGGTCTGGTCGCCGTACCGGTCGCCGAAGGCGTACCCGCCGGTCGCGCGTACGGTGCCGAGCGCGGCGGCCCACGGCGGGGACGGCGCGGGGTGCCCGTCGAGGACGGCGGCGACCAGCGTGGCGTTCGGCTCGTCGTGCGTGGACAGGTGCTCGCGCAGGGTCTCCACGAACGCGTCGAGCGCGGGTCCGCGGTCCGGCGGCAGCACCTGGTACACGCCGCCGAGCAGCGTGGACAGCAGCAGTTCGGCGTCGTACGCGGTGTCAACCTCGCTGATCCGCCCGGCCGCCCGGAGCACGGCCTCCGCCAGCTCACTCATGCCGACCCCTCGCACGCAAGCGAGCGAGGGCCCCGCCTGAGGTTGCCAGCCAGCGTTCGCGCAAGCGCTCACTCATCCGTTGAGCCTAGCGAGGAGAGGGCGTACCGCACCTCACCCGCCTCGACACCGTCTTCGGTGAAGCCGGCATGCTCCAGCACGCGGCGGGAGGCGATGTTGTCGGGCAGGGTGCCGGCGACGACGCGGCGCACCCCGGGCCGCGCGCGCAGCCAGCCGGCGAGCGCCCGGACCAGCTCGGTGCCGTAGCCCTGGCCGCGGTAGGGCGCGGCGAGGCCGTACCCGATCTCGATGTCGCCGGACGGCCGGACGCCGCCGAGGGTGCCGCAGTCGCCGATCACGGCGCCGTCCAGGGTGACCAGCCAGCCGAGCGAGCCGCCCGTCACGCCGCGCAGGCCGTCCGCGGTGTCCTTGTGCGGCCAGCCCTCGGCCGGCGTCCACCCGGACAGGTCGCCGTCAAGGATGGCCCGCGCCGACTCCGGAGCCAGCGGCACGAGCGCGATCCGCCCGGCGTTGATCGTTGCTGTTGTCTGTGTCATTGATGCCCACGCTACCGGCGGCCGCCAGCGCCGCACTCGCGCGGGCGTACTTGCCGAGCAGACCGCGCACCGGCTCCACGACATATTCCCGGGCGGCCTCGAACACGGTGGCGCGCAGCCGGCGCAGCGCGCGCTCCTGGACGATCCGGCTGGACGCCACGGACAGCGGCGGGAGCAGCAACCGCAGCAGCACGCCGCCGGCCAGCGCGGCCGCGGCCATGATGGCCGAGCCGATCCCGGACCCGCCG
>DATEJJ010000236.1:0-4178 GCA_035278125.1 Rugosimonospora sp. | reverse complement strand
GAGCGCGCTGCCCGAGGTGGTCGGGCCGGCGGGCGTCGCGGTACCGGACGGAGGCTTCGCGGCGGGGGTACGTGAGGTGCTCGGCTGGCCGGAGGCGGCCCGGCGGGGACAGGCCCGGGAACGCGCCGAGGAGTTCGGCTGGCCGGCCGCGGTGGCCGGCTTCCTCGCCGCGCACGAGGTCCACCCGGCGGGCGTACCCGCGTGACCACCTTCGTCGCGCTCGGCGACTCGGTGACGCTGGGCATGGGTGATCCGCTCCCGGACGGCAACTGGCGCGGCTGGGCGGCGCTGCTGGCCACCGGCCTGGTCGCGCCCGACTTCCACAACCTCGCCAGCGCCGGCGCGCTAACCGGCGACGTCGAGCGCAGCCAGCTGCCCCGCGCGCTGGAGCTGCGGCCGGACCTGGCCGCCGTGGTGGTGGGCGTGAACGACACCCTGCGCGGCACGTTCGACCCGGCGCGCATCGCCGCGGCGGTGGCGCACACCGTGGGCGCGCTGCGCGCGGCCGGCGCGGTGGTGCTCACCATGCGGCTGCCCGACCCGGGCCTGATGTTCGGCCTGCCCGGTTCGCTGGCCCGCCCGCTGGCCCGGCGGATCCGGGCGGTGAACGCCGCGGCGGACGAGGTGTCGGCCCGGTTCGGCACCGTACACCTGGACATGGCCGCCCACCCGCAGACGTACGACCGCCGGATGTGGGGCGTGGACCGGCTGCACCCGAGCGAGCGGGGGCACCGGCTCATCGCGCGCGAGTACCACGCGATGCTCGGCGGTACCGGTCTGCGGCTGGTCGGCCCGCCGGACCCGGAGCCGTCCAGTGCGCCGCCGACCCGCCGGGCCCAGGTGCGCTGGCTGGCCACGAAGGGTACCCGCTGGCTGCTGGACCGCTCCACCGACCTGGTACCGGCGCTGGCGGGGATGGCGCTGCGCGAGTGGTGGCACGGGCCGGGCGCCGAGCCGCAGACATTACGGCCGTTCACGCAGATTCCACGCACGCATCCCGCCGACGTCACGGCCCCGGTGACTGGGGACCGTACAACAGAACCATGACGCTTCTCGCGGCCACCGCCCCGGCCCACCCGGGTACGCGGTACACGCTGCGCATCGCCGGGAGCGACGCCGAGATCCGGGCGGCGCAACGGCTGCGCCACCAGGTCTTCGCCGGCGAACTCGGCGCGCACCTGCACACCCCGGTGGCCGGCCTGGACGCCGACGAGTTCGACGCGGTGTGCGACCACCTGGTCGTGGTCGCCGAGGACCGGGCCGAGGTGGTCGGCACGTACCGCATGCTGCCGCCCGGCCGCTCCCCGCGCCGGTACGCCGACACCGAGTTCGACCTGTCCGCGCTCGCGCCCATCGCCGGTGACCTGGTGGAGGCCGGGCGCTCGTGTGTCCACCCGGGACACCGGGACGGTACGGTCATCAACCTGATGTGGGCCGGCATCGCCCGGTACATGCACCTGTCCGGGTACCGCTGGCTGGGCGGCTGCGCCTCGGTCGGGCTGGCCGACGGCGGGGTGGCGGCGGCCGGGGTGTGGGACCTGGCCCGCCGCAAGCACCTCGCCCCGCCCGAGTACCGGGTACGGCCGCACCGGCCCTGGCCGCCGGTGGACCCGGCCGGCGCGCGGGTGCGGGTACCTCCGCTGCTGCGCGGGTACCTGCGGCTGGGCGCCTGGGTGTGCGGGGCGCCCGCGTACGACCCGGACTTCAACTGCGCCGACCTGTACGTGCTGCTGGGCATGGACCGGATCGACCCGCGGTACCTGCGGCACTTCCTGGGTGGCGGCTCGCCGTGACCGGTACGCTGTGGCAGCCCCGCTCCGGCTGCGGACCGGGCTGCCTACCGTCCACAGGGGACATTCCGGCGGTACCGGTGCCGGTGCGCCTGCTGCGGCTGCTGCGCCTCTTCGGCGTCGCACTCGCCGCGGCGCTGACCCTGCCGCTGCTCGCCTTCGCCGCGCCCGCCACCCGGCGCCGGGCACTGTCCCGGTACGCCGGCCGGGCGCTGCGCGCGCTGGACGTGCGGCTGTCGGTACGCGGTACCGTGCGCCAGCGCCGGGCCCTGGTCGTCGCCAACCACATCTCCTGGCTGGACATCCTGGTGCTGCTGGCCGGCGCGCCGGATCCGGCCACGCTCCGGCTGGTGGCCAAGACGGAGGTACGCGGCTGGCCGGTGGTGGGCGCGTTCGCCGCCATCGTGGGCACCATCTTCATCGACCGGTCCCGGCCACGGTCGCTGCCGGCCACGGTCGCCGCGGTACAGCGGGCCCTGTGCGCGGGTGACCGGGTGGCGGTGTTCCCGGAGGGCACCACGTCCTGCGGGCGGGAGGCGGGCGCGTTCCGCCCGGCGATGTTCCAGGCGGCGGTCGGCGCCGGCGCGGCGGTGGTACCGCTGCGGCTGCGGTACCAGCTGCCCGCCGGTACCGCGACCACGGCGCCGGCGTTCATCGGCGACGAGAATCTCCTGCGTTCGCTGCGCCGCATCCTGGCCCTGCCGGGCCTGCGCGCCGAGGTGACCGTGCGTACCGCCATCCATCCGGAGACCGGCGACGACCGGCCCGGGCCGGGTGCCTCGCGGCGCCTGCTCGCCCACCTCGCCGCCGGCGCGGTGGCCGGCACCTGGCCGAACCCCACACCCGCCCCGCGCGAGACCCTTCCGGTCGCGGCTTGAGCATGCTGGCCGGGCGGGTACCGTGACGCGGGTGGACATCCAACTCGGCGACATCTCGGTGCACGTCCGGGACAGCGGCGGCGCCGGCGCGCCGGTACTCCTGCTGCACGGCTGGCCGGACACCGGCGACCTGTGGCGGCACCAGGTCGGCGCGCTCACCGCCGCCGGGTACCGCACGGTGGCCCCCGACCTGCGCGGCTTCGGCGCCTCCAGCAAGCCGACCGAACTGTCGGAGTACAGCGCGGGCGCCCTGGCCGGGGATGCGATCGGGCTGCTCGACGCGCTGGGCATCGAGCGCACGCACCTGGTGGGCCACGACTGGGGTGCGGCCATCGCCTGGCTGGTGGCCAGCGTCGCGCCGCAGCGCATCGCGTCGCTGACCGCGATGTCGGTGGGGCACCCGGCCGCGTTCCGCGGGGCCGGGCTGCGGCAGCGGGAGAAGTCCTGGTACATGCTGCTGTTCCAGTTCCGCGGCATCGCCGAGGAGTGGCTGTCCGCGGACGGCTTCCGCAACCTGCGCGAGTGGTCCGGCCACCCGGACCTGGACGAGGTGGTGGGCCGGCTGTCCGACCCGGCCGCGCTGACCGCCAGCCTCAGCCTGTACCGGGCGATCCTCGGGCCGGAGTCGCTGGTGGCGCCGTCACCGCCGCTCCCGCCGGTGACCGTACCCACGATGGGGGTCTGGTCCACCGGGGACATCGCGCTGCTGGAGGAGGGCATGACCGGCTCGGCGGCGTACGTGACCGGCCCGTGGCGGTACGAGCGGATCGAGGGCGCCGGCCACTGGCTGCAGCTCGACGCCCCCGAGTCCGTCAACGCGCTCCTGCTGGACTTCCTCAGCGGACCGTGACGTCCGCGCTCAGCGCGTCCACCTGCACCTGGTACCCGCCGGGCTCCACCTGCGGCGGCGCGGTCGAGTCGATGTCGCCCGGGGTGACGGCGAGTACCGACACCGGGAACGACAGGTGCACCACAGTGGACTGTCCACTGTCGAGCGTGACCCGGGTGAACGCGACCAGCCGCTGCGGCGGTACCACCACGCCGCTCACCGGCTGGTGCACGTACACCGGCACCACCTGGGTACCCGCCCGCCCGCCGGTGTTCCGTACGGTCACCGACACGTCGACGGTACCGTTGCGCCCGACGCTGCTGGTGGCGGACAGCCCGCTGGTGGCGAACGTGGTGTAGCTGAGCCCGAAGCCGAACGGGAACAGCGGGTTGTAGCTGTGCCCCTGGCCCGAGCCGGTGTCCGGCAACTGGTCGAAGAACTTCGGCTGGTCGCCGAGCGGGGACGCGCAGGTGCCGCAGAAGTCACCGCCCGGCGTGTCCGCCTCGGACGGCCAGCTGACCGGCAGCCGCCCGCTCGGGTTCACCGTGCCGAACAGCACGTCGGCCACGGCGGTACCCGCCTCGGTGCTGCCCTGGTACGCCATCAGCAGGCCCGGCGCGTTGCGGGCCGGGCCGAGGCCCAGCGGGCGGCCCGCGATGACCACCACGATGACCGGCTTGC
>DATEJJ010000235.1:0-7825 GCA_035278125.1 Rugosimonospora sp. | reverse complement strand
TGGCGGGCATCGAATGCGGGCGCCTGGGCCGACGCCCCGGCCGGGAGCATGGCCACCACCACGGTGGCGGCAACCGCGCACACCACCGCACGCACAACGCGCTTCCTCACGGTTCCTCCTTCGACGAAACCGGTACGGGGACACCCATGAACATCGGGTGGTATCGATTCTTGCAGTGGTCCAGCCGAAAGTCACCGTTCGTGTCGCGTACACCCGCCGGTAGTCATTGAGATACGTCCATATTTTAGGACTGTTGACATTGGTCGGTACGACTATTTATGGCACCGCCGGGTTTGTCCGCGAATGCCATTGGCCGAAACGGAGCGATCAGTGAGAAGAAGCCGAACGACCGGCCGGTGCACGCCGTGGTGGCGCCGGGTGCTGATCATGTCGACCTGCCTGGCCGTGGTCATGGGGATGCTGACCACCGGCGTGTCGGCGCGGTCCTCGGCGCTGACCCGCTCCGCGCAGTTCGCGGCCGGTCAGCTCCGCGTGCTGGCGGTCGCCCCGCCCGGTGGGGACTTCACGCTCACCGTCGACGGGAGCACGCCGTACAACGCCGCGACGATGCAGGCGATCGTCAACCAGGTGAACGTGGGCGGGCGCATCAGCGACACCGCCAAGCGGCTGATCCGGCAGTACCCGCTGGGCGCCGCGGGCGACGACACGTCGGTGTGGGTGGACTTCGACGGCAGGCTGAGCCTGACCTCGGACGACACCGGGCTGTCGCTCACCGTACCGGCGGCGGAGGTGCAGACCGCGGCCAGCTGGTGGCAGTCGCTCCTCGCGACCGGGATCGGCGTCGTGGTCGGATACCTGATCCGTGGGCTGTGCCTGACCGCCACCGGCGGGATCGATGTCCTCTGCACCCCGGTCGGCGGGTTCGTCGGCGGTCTGACGCAGGGCATCATCACGCAGGCGTTCGACCACTCGTTCGGGGACGCGGTGCAATGGGCGATCACGCTCGGGAAGGCGCTGCTCAGTGCGGTCGGCGGCTACGCGTGGGAAAAGTGGGCCAAGGACTTCTTCAAGAAGACGCTCGGCCCCTGGCTGAATTCCGTCGGCGCGTGGATCAGTCTGCAGGCCCGGACGGCGTGGACGTTCCTGGGAGCCGTGCTCACCGGTGCCATCTCGTCGGCGGCCGATCTGGTCAGCAGCATCGGGCAGGCGCTGCCCGGCGTCCTGGACTCGTTGTCCACCGACGGCCGGCCCAGCAACGTCTCCTGTGACGTGTACGCCTGGGACGGCGAACCCTGCGCGGCGGCGTACAGCACGATCCGTGCGCTCTACTCCTCCTACAACGGGCCGCTCTACCAGGTCCAGCGGGCCTCGGACGGCGCTGCGGCCGACATCGGGCTGCTCGCGGCGGGCGGTTACGCCGACGCGTCCCAGCAGGACTCCTTCTGCGCCGGCACTTCCTGCACCATCAGCAGGATCTACGACCAGTCCGGGAACTGGAACGACCTGACGGTCGAGGGGGCGGGCGGGGCCGGCGGGGCCGACCACGCCGCCGACGCGGCCGCGCTGCCGGTCACGGCCGGCGGCCACAGCGTGTACGGGGTGAAGGTCACCGGCGTGGTCGGCTACCGGGACAACAACACGAATGGCATCGCGGTCAACGGCCAGCCCGAGGGCATGTACATGGTGGCGAGCGGGACCTACGTCAACGCGGGCTGCTGCTTCGACTTCGGCAACGCCGAGACCAACACCCGGGACAACGGCAACGGGCACATGGACGCGGTCAACCTCAGCACGGCGTGCGGCTTCCCGCCGTGCACCGGCGGCGGCCCGTGGGTGCAGGCCGACCTGGAGAACGGCCTGTTCCTGGGCGGCAACGGCAACAACACCGCCAACGCCGGGAACAACAGCACCTTCGTCACCGCCCTGCTGAAGAACAACGGCACGACGACGTACGCGCTCAAGGGCGGCGACGCGCAGGGCGGCGGCCTGTCGACGTGGTACGACGGCCCGCTGCCCACCATCGGCGGGTACCGGCCGATGCAGCAGGAGGGCGCGATCGTGCTGGGTACCGGCGGGGACAACAGCAACGCGTCGATCGGCTCGTTCTTCGAGGGCGTGATGACGCAGGGGTACCCGTCCGACGCCGCCGACAACGCCGCCCAGGCCAACATCGTGTCGGTCGGGTACGCGGGCAGCTCCGGCGGTACCGCCCCGGCCGCGGCGACGGTCACCACCCCCGGCGGGAAGTGCCTCGACGTGTACGGCGACGACAACGGCGGGAACCTTGCCCCGGTGGACATCTGGGACTGCCAGCCGGGCGCCCGGGATCAGCACTGGACCCACAACGCGGACGGATCGCTGGAGACGCTGGGCCGCTGCCTGGACATCGACGGCAACAGCACGGCGGTGGGCGCCAAGCTCGAACTGTACGACTGCAACGGGGTGGGCGGCCAGAAGTGGTACCAGGAGCCGGACGGCGCGCTGTTCAACCCGCAGTCCGGGCAGTGCCTGGACGACCCGAGCGGCAACACGACCAACGGCACCGTGCTGCAGATCTACTTCTGCAACGGCGAATCGCCCCAGGGGTTCATGGTCAACGGCGGTAACCCGGTCGTCGGCCCGGGTGGGAAGTGTGTCGATGTCATCGGCGACGACAACGGCGGCAACACCAGCCCGGTCGACGTGTGGGACTGCCAGCCGGACGCGGCGGACCAGCACTGGGTCCTCACCGGCGCCGGCCAGTTGCAGACGCTCGGCAAGTGTCTTGACATCGACGGGAACGGCACCGCCCCGGGTACGAAGGTGGAGCTGTACGACTGCAACGGGGTCGGTGGGCAGGTGTGGCGGCAGCAGGCCGACGGGTCGCTGGTGAACCCGCAGTCCGGGCTGTGCCTGGACGACCCGAGCGGCAACACCACCAACGGCACCGTGCTGCAGATCTGGACCTGCAACAACAATCCGGCCCAGCAGTTCACGGTCTACCAAGCTCGCTTCTACCCGCCCGCCGGAGTGGTCACCGTCGCCGGCAACGTGGGCAAGTGCGTGGATGTGTACGGTGACGACAACGGCGCCAACACCACGGCTGTCGACGTGTGGGACTGCCAGCCCTGGGCCGCCGACCAGCACTGGATCCACAACCCCGACGGGTCGCTGGAGGCGCTCGGCCGGTGCCTGGACATCGACGGGAACGGCACCGCGCCGGGTACCAAGGTGGAGCTGTACGACTGCAACGGGGTCGGCGGGCAGAAGTGGATGCAGGAGCCTGACGGGGCGCTGTTCAACCCCCAGTCCGGGCAGTGCCTGGACGACCCCAGCGGAAACACCGGCAACGGCACCGTGCTGCAGATCTGGTACTGCAACGGCAACCCGGCGCAGCTGTTCAACCTGACCGGCGGGGCCACGGTCACCGGATCGGGTGGCCAGTGCCTCGACGTGCTCGGCGACGACACCGGTGGCAACAACAGCCCGGTGGACATCTGGGGCTGCCAGCCGTACGCCGTGGACCAGCACTGGGTGCTGACCGGCGGCGGCCAGCTGAAGACGATGGGCCGCTGCCTCGACATCGACGGCAACGGGACGGCCCCCGGTACCAGGGTCGAGCTGTACGACTGCAACGGCGTGGGCGGGCAGGTCTGGCGGCAGCAGGCCGGCGGGTCCCTGGTGAACCCGCAGTCCGGGCTGTGCCTGGACGATCCCAGCGGGAACACCGGCAACGGGACCGTGCTGCAGATCTGGACCTGCAACGGCCTGCCGGCTCAGCGTTTCCGGGTGTACGACGCCGGCTTCTACCCGCCCGCCGGCGTGGTCACCCTGCCGGGCGGCCAGTGCCTCGACGTGGCCGGCAACGACAACGGCGGCAGCGGCGCGCCGGTGGACGTGTGGGACTGCCAGCCCTGGGCCGCCGACCAGCACTGGACCCACAACCCGGACGGGTCCCTGGCAACCCTGGGCAGATGCCTGGACATCGCCGGCGACGGCACCGCCGTGGGCACCAAGGTCGTGCTCAACGACTGCGGCGGCGGGCACGCGCTGGCCGAGCGGTGGGTACAGCAGGCCAACGGTTCCCTGCTGAACCCGGCGTCCGACCTGTGCCTGGACGACCCGAGCGGGAACACCGCCAACGGCACCCAGCTGCAGATCTACACCTGCAACAACCTGTCTCCGCAGGTGTTCCACGTCACCGCCGGCAGCCCGGTCACCGCCCTGAACAACGGTTCCGGCCCGACGAAGTGTGTCGACGTGCTCGGCGACGACACGGGCGGCAACGGTACCCCGGTCGACCTGTGGGACTGCCAGGGCTACGCCAACGACCAGCACTGGACCGTCAACGCGGACGGTACGCTGCGGGCGCTCGGCCGGTGCCTGGACATCGACGGTAACGGTACGGCCTCGGGTACCAAGGTCGAGCTGTACGACTGCGACGGCGCCGGTGGCCAGCAGTGGCAGCAGCTCGGCGACGGGGTGCTGAAGAACCCGCAGTCCGGACTGTGCCTGGACGACCCGGGCGGCAACACGACCAACGGCACCGTGCTGCAGGTCTACACCTGCAACGGCGGCAACAACCAGGTCTTCGTGATCGGCAACTGAGACCGTCTACAGGAGTGTCCACTCGGTACAGACCGGCGCCCCGTCCCCCTCGGCCGGGGCGCACACGAACCGGGTGGGACCGGCGGGCAGGTCACCGATCGTGAACCTGCCCAGTTCGTCGGCGGCGACCCGTATCCCGGTACCGCCGGGCTGCTCCGCGCGTACCGACGCGGGTCGCGGCGGTACCACCTGCCCGACGATACGCAGCCGGGTACCCACCGGGCTGACCTCCACCTCCAGGGTCAGTTCGCCCGCCTCGAAGCTGAGCAGGCGCGCCGCCGCACCCCGCACGTCCCCGCTGGACACCAGGCTGTCCGCGACCAACCGGGCCAGCTCCACGTCCAGTTCCGCGTCCAGGGCCCGCCACCCGAGGCTGGCCCGGGCGGCGGCGAGTACCGCGTCGGGTACCGGATCAGCGTCCGCGAGCAGCCGGTCCAGCCGGGTCAGCAGCGCGTCGTCAGAGTCAGTCACCGCCCTCATCCCTCCGTGGCGTAGCTGCGCAGGAGCTCGCGGAGGCTGGCCAGGCAGCGCGAGCGGGTCGGTCCCAGCGAACCGATCGGTACCGCCAGCGCCGCCGCGGCCGCCGCGTAGCTCTCCGCCGGGTCGATCACCAGCAGCCGCAGGATCTCCTGGCAGCGCGCGGGCAGCCGCGTGAACGCCTGCCACAGCTCGTTGTCACGGTCCGCGGTCACCAGCCGGCGCCACGGCGCGGCCTGTTCGTCCTCGGCGCCGCCGTCGGTGTTCACGTCGACCTCGGCCACCGGCAGGTCCCGGCGCTTGCGGAGCAGGTTCAGCGCCTCGCGTCGGGCGGTGGTGGCGAGCCAGGCGCCCAGCGCCTCCGGATCGCGCACCTGATCCAGCCGCTCCACCAGGCGCAGCCAGGTGGCCTGGCTGACGTCGGCGGCGTCCGCGGCGCTGAGCCGGAAACCGCGTGCCACGGTCCAGACCAGCGCCGCATACCGTGCCACGATCGCATCCCACGCGCCCTGGTCGCCGGCTGCGGCGGAACGCAGTAGCCCGGCAGCATCGTCGTGAGCCATGATGGCAGAGCTTAGTGGCCGAGCCGCACAGCCGGACCACCGCCCGCACGGCGCGGGCGCGTAGCGCGTGGTCATGTCAGCGCGGCGTACCCGCCGAAGCGCGCGCCGCCGGCCGCGACCGTCGCCAGTACCGAGGCGAGCGCGGCCACGGGTCCGGTCTGCTCGTCGACCAGGCCCGCGATGGCCGCACCCGCGCGTGGCGTGGCGAAGGAGGTACCGCTCCACTGTGCCCATCCGTCCGGAAAGAGTGCGTGGTTGATGAAGGTGCTCTGGATGTCCGCGCCGGCCGCCGCGAGGGTGACCCACGGGCCGGTGTTGCTCCACGGGCACAGCTGCTGCCCGTCGTGGGCGGCCACCGCGACCACCTGGCTGCTCCAGGGCAGGCCGGCGCCGGCGAACGCGGCCGGCCAGAACGGGTTGGTACCGTTGCCGTCGTTGCCGGCCGCGGCCACCACCACCCGGTCCTTACCCTGCAGCGCGGCGGCCAGGGCCAGGCTCAGCCCGACCGGCGGGGCGTCGTCCAGGGTGTACCCGCCCAGCGACAGGTTGATGACCTGCGTCGCCGGGTCGATCCGCGCGATCGCCGCCACGAGCTGGTCCTCGGTGCACACGCCGAACGTGTCAAGCACCTTGAGTACGCTCAGCTCGGCGCGGGGCGAGTGCGCGGCGAACACGCCGGCGACGAAGTTGGCGTGCCCGACGTCCCCGTCCAGGACGCCGTCGTTGTCCACGTCGGTCGCGGTCTCGTAGTCGATCTCGTCCTTGTTCAGGTAGCCGCTGGGCAGCACGGTCTGGTTCCACAGCCCGGTGTCGATGATGGACACGCGGGCCAGTCGGCCGTCGTCGGCGGGTCCGGGCAGGGACGCGGCGGTCGTGGGCGCCGGCGGTCCGTACGGGCCGCCGTGGTTGAACGGGCTGCCCTGGAACACGTGGTTCGGGCCGGCGACGCGGGTACCGGCGGGCAGGGCGCGGTGGATCCCGCGTACCGCCGCGAGCACGTCCACGCCGGGCACGTGGTACCGGTGCAGCCCGGGAATGATCTCGTCGCTGCCCTGCGGGGCGGGTAGCGCGGGGTTGTCGCGGAAGAACCGTCCCACGTGGTCCCGGCCGCTGTCCGTCACCAGTAGCTCGTCGGCGCGGTAGCTGGCGGCGGTGGCGCTCTGCCGCAGCCAGGCCAGGCTGGCCAGGCGGGACCGGCGCCGGGACACGTACCGGGCAAAGGGCTCCTGTGGAGTAGGCATGTCGCTCCTCGCTTCGGGGGTGGGTACGGGTGTCAGGACGGGGGCTATTGCGATACTGATACCGACTGACACCCGACAATACGTTCCCGGTATGCCATGATCAACCGGTGACGGTCGATGCCGCTCGGGCCGCGGAGGCGCGCGCCGTCACCGCGCTGGAGTTGGTGCAGGCCGATCCGGTACGGGCCCGGGAGCTGGCCCTGTCCGCGCGGCGGGACGCGTACCGGTCCGGCGACGCGGCCGGCGCGTGCGTGGCGGAGCGGGTACTCGGGCTGGCCGCGCGGGAACTGAGCGACGCGCCCGCGGCACTGCGTCACTTGCGCAAGGCCGTACGGGTCGGGGACGCGGCCGGGCTCGCGCGCCAGGGTGCCGAGGCGCGGATGAGCCTCGCGCTGGTACTGGCGGACGCGGGCCACCCGGTACGCGCGCTGCGCGAGATCGACGCGGCGGCGCCGGTACTGACCGGGCTGCCGGCCGCCCGCCTGGCCATGCAGCGGGCGCTCATCCTGGACCGGCTCAGCCGCTTCGACGAGGCGATGGCGGGGTACACGGCGGCGCTGGTCGACTTCCGCCGGGGCGGGGACCGGCTGTGGCAGGCCCGGGCGCTGACCAACCGTGGGGTGCTGTACGCGTACCGGGGCGAGGTGCGCCTGGCCGAGTCGGACCTGCTCGCCGCCGAGCGCCTGTACGCGGAGCTGGGCCAGGAGCTGGCGCTGGCGCAGGTACAGCACAATCTCGGGTTCGTACTGGCCCGGGCCGGGGACGTACCCGCCGCGCTGCGCTGGTACGACCGGGCCGACGAGTACTTCGCCCGCACCTCCCGCCCGGCCGTGGCCCTGATGGACCGGGGTGAGCTGCTGCTGGACGCGCGGCTGCTGCCCGAGGCGCGAGCGGTGGCGGGTGCGGCGCTGGCCGCGGCGCGGACCAGCCGGATGCGGCTGTTCGAGGCGCAGGCCCGGCTGATGGTGGCCGAGGCGGCACTGGCGGACGGGGACC
>DATEJJ010000234.1:0-8109 GCA_035278125.1 Rugosimonospora sp. | reverse complement strand
CTGGGCTGCGGCCTGGCCGCGGTACGCCGGGCCGCCACGCGCTTCGACATCCACAGCCAGCCCGGCGCCGGCACCGTGGTCCTGGCGGTGCTCGAACCGGAGCACCACGACGGCGCGCCCTGGCCGGCGCCACCACGCCCGTGGGCCGGCGTGTCCATCGGTATCGAGGAGCCGTGCGGGGACGCCTGGGGTGTGTCTACTGTGGACGACGGGCTGGTGATCGCGCTGTCCGACGGGCTCGGGCACGGCCCGCACGCCTCGCTCGCCTCGGACGTGGCGCTGGACTGCCTGGCCCGCCTGCCCGACGACCTGGAGGGCTACCTCACCAAGGCGAACACCGCACTGCGCGAGACCCGGGGCACCGTGCTCGCGGTGTGCCGGCTGTACCCGGAGCGGCACCAGCTGGAGTGCCTGTCCGTCGGCAACATCACCGGCCGCATCTACCACGGCAGCCAGCAGCAGTCGCTGGTGCCCTTCAACGGCACGCTCGGCATGCACGCCACCCCGCCCCGGGTCAAGGTGATGCAGTACCCGTGGCCGCCCGGCGCCACGCTGGTGCTGTGGAGCGACGGGCTGACCAGCCGGGCGGACCTGCGGGACGGCACCGACCTGCTCCGGCACGACCCCGCGGTGGTGGCCGCCGCCGCCCACCGCGACCACACCCGCAACCGCGACGACGCCACCGTCGTGGTCGCCCACCACCTGGTCACCTGAGCCTGGACACCGTGCCATGAGCTCCGATGCCCACCACCTGTTGCTCGCCGCGCTCGCCGCCGCGCGGGAACAGGCGAAGGGTGCCGAGGCCAGCCGGGCCGAGGCGGAGGCGCTGCGCGCCGAACTGGAGGAAACCAACCGGGGCATGCTCGCGCTGCACGCCGAGCTGTCCCAGCGGCAGGTCGAGCTGGAGCAGGCGCGGCTCGCGGCCGACGAGGCGCGGCTCGCGGCCGAGGAGGCCAACCAGGCCAAGGCCGCCTTCCTGGCCACCATGACGCACGAGATCCGCTCCCCGATGAACGCCGTACTCGGCTTCACCGACCTGCTCATGGCCACCGACCTCAACGGCGAGCAGCGGGAGTACGCACAGGCGGTCCAGACCGCCGGCAGTCACCTGCTCGGCATCGTGAACGACATCCTCGATCTGTCCAAAGTGGAGGCTGGCCGGCTGGAGCTGGAGGACATCCCGTTCGACCTGTACGCGTGCGTGGAGGAGGCGGTCGGGATCATCACGCCGCGGGCGGCGGAGAAGGACCTCCCGCTGACCGCGCTGTTCGGCCCGGCCACGCCCGAGATCGTCATCGGGGATCCGCTGCGGCTGCGGCAGATCCTGGTCAACCTGCTCAGCAACGCGGTCAAGTTCACCGCCCGGGGGCAGGTCGTGCTGGAGGTGACCAGCACCTGGACGCAGCCCGCCCACACGCTGGCGTTCAAGGTGACCGACACCGGCGTCGGTATCCCGAGCGAGGCGATACCGCGGCTGTTCACCCCGTTCACCCAGCTGGACGCGTCGATCAGCCGGTCGCACGGCGGTACCGGCCTGGGGCTGACCATCTGCCGGCAGCTGGTGGAGCGGATGGACGGCACCATCGCGGTCACCTCCACCGTGGGCGAGGGCACCACCTTCACCTGCGTGATCCCGCTGCGCGTGGCCGACGGGAGCGCCCCGGGCGAGGAGTCGCTGCTGGCCGGTACCCGGGTGCTCGTCATCGACGGCCAGCCGCTCGTCCGCGAGACCCTGTACCGGCACCTGGCCGCCTGGGGCGCCCGGGTGAGTACCGCCGCCGACCTGGCGCAGGCGGTCGCCCTGTGTGCCGGCCGGGCCGACGTGGACCTGGTCATCCTCGACACCACCAACCCGGACGCGCTGCCCGGCGACATCCACCGGCTGGTCGACGCCGCCGGGCACAGCCTGCCGGTGGTCGCGGCCACCTCGATGTCCAACCGGCACGCGCTGGAGCGCTGCGTCGAGTTCGCGCAGGCGCTGGTGTCGGTACCGGTCCGGCGCGGGCAGCTGCGCGAGGCGGTACTGGCCGCGCTGGGCCGTACCGGCGCGGGTGCTACCCCGGCACCGCCCGTTCCGGATGCGCCTGGCGCCCCGGTGTGAACGCGCCCAGTGGACGCATGCCGGCGCTGCTCACATGCCGGGCACGATCTCACCAATCACCGAGGTGAGCGGCCGGTCGAGCTGCTCGAAGGTGCACGACTGCGGGGTGCGGTCGGGGCGCCAGCGGGAGAACTGGGCCGTGTGCCGGAACCGGGTGCCCTCCATGTGGTCGTAGCGCACCTCCAGCACCCGCTCCGGCCGCAGCGGCGTGAATGACAGGTCCTTGCCCGGGTTCCACCGCGAGTACGCCGAGCCCCGCGGCTGCGGCATCTCCTCGACCCACCTGGCCCAGTTCCACGGGTGCTCGTCGAACGTGGTCACCAGCGGCTGCAACTCCACCAGCAGTTCGCGCCGCCGCTGCATCGGGAACGCGCCCACCACACCCACTGACGCCAGCGCGCCGTCCGCGGCGTACAGGCCGAGCAGCAGCGAGCCGACGGCGTCCGGCCCGCTCTTGTGCGGCCGGTACCCGGCGACCACGCAGTCGGCGGTCCGTTCGTGCTTGATTTTGAACATCACCCGCCGGTCCGGCTCGTACCCGCCGTCCAGCGGCTTGGCCACCACACCGTCCAGCCCGGCGCCCTCGAACTCGTGGAACCAGCGCACCGCCAGCTCCCGGTCGGTGGTCGCCGGGGTCAGGTGCACCGGCGGCCGCGCCCCGCCCAGCGCCCCGGCCAGCAGCGCCCGCCGCCGCGCGAACGGCTCACCGGTGAGGTCCTCGTCCCCCAGCGCCAGCAGGTCGAAGGCGATGAACGCGGCCGGGGTCTGCCCGGCCAGCAGCCGTACCCGCGACGCGGCCGGATGCAGCCGCAACTGCAGCGCCTCGAAGTCCAGCCGCCCGTCGATGACGAGGACGATCTCGCCGTCCACCACGCAGCGCGGGGGCAGCTCGGCCCGGAAGGCGTCGACCAGTTCGGGGAAGTACCGGGTCATCGGGCGCTCGTTGCGGCTGCCGATCTCGACCTCGCCGCCGTCCCGGAACACGACGGACCGGAACCCGTCCCACTTCGGCTCGTACGCGCACCCCTCCGGGATCCCCGAGACGAGCTTCGAGAGCATCGGCGCCACGGGCGGCATGACCGGCAACTTCATCCCTGCATTGTGGCCCCTGCGCGCCCCGACGCCTTGCGGTTTGGCCCGGTCTACGCTCACGCTGGAGCAAACAGGAGCACAACCGCGGAGGAGGCCAGGATGGCTCTCGTGTTCCTCGGCAAGGAGACGCAGAGCGGTAACTCGCCCACCCTGTGGGCCGACGGTACGGACTATGTGATCCAGGGATACACGCTCGATGCCGACGTGCTCCGTGAGGTGGGTGCCATTCCCGAAGGCGAGGCCGTCATCCGAGTTCCGAAGAGGCTCATGGCACACCTGGCGAAGGACCGGGATGGGGCCGACGACGTACGGTGAGTTCAAGGATCTCGTCCGGGCCAGCAAACGCGCATGGCATGTGGAGTTTCGCGACACGTACAACGTCGAGTCCGAAGACGAGCCCTTTCGTCGCTTCCTCGCAGGTGAGCACGATTCGTACGACTGGCTCGGCGAATGGCTGCAGTTCATCAGCAAGGTGACGGCGTCCGGCGTCGCCGTTCAACGGATGCGTCTCGTCTCGATTCCGCACTGCGATTACACTCGCTGGGGCCTTACGGTAGCGCCGCACAATATCGAAGCCGGGGAAGAGATCCGCTACCTCCCCCGAACACGCACAGCTGATCTCGTGCCACCGGCCGAGGACTACTGGCTGCTCGATGACGACACGCTGGTGTTGAGCGTGTTTTCGGACGACGGTCGCCAGGGCGGATTCGCCAGGGAAACCGACCCGCAACTGGTTGCGCAGTGCCGGGACACGCGCGACCAACTCTGGCCGCGCGCCATCCCGTACGACGAGTACGTGCGCACCTACTAGCCCGTGCGCACCCTTGCCGACCACCGTTGACCAGGCCCGCGTCTCGCTAGGCGTCCGACTCCGGGATCTCCGCAGGGACGCGGGCCTGACCGCGTCTCAACTGGCGGGCCTGGCCGGGTGGCAGCCATCGAAGGTCAGCAAGATAGAGCACGGCAAGCAGACGCCGAGCGAAACCGACCTCACGGCCTGGTGCCAGCACTGCGGCGCCGGCACCCAGCTCGCCGACATGGTCGCCGCCGTGCGGTCCATCGAAACGCAGTTCGCGGAGTGGCGACGCATCCTGCGGTCCGGCACGAAAAGCCGCCAGGAAGCGTCCGCCAGGACGTACGCGAAGGCCCGCCTCTTTCGCATCTGGGAGCCAGCCGTCATTCCAGGACTGCTACAAACGAGAGAGTACGCCACCGAGATCCTGCAGGTGACGGTAGATTTCCTTCAGATTCCCGATGACGCGCGGGAGGGCGCTGCTGCCCGCATTGAGCGTCAGCACGTGCTCCAGCACCGCGATCGGAGATTCCACTTCCTGATCGGCGAGCAGGCGCTGCACACGACCGTGGGCGGGGCCGAGACAATGGCGCGGCAAATGGATCATTTAATCGACCGCGCTGGATCACCGAACATCCGAATCGGTGTCGTACCCGCGAATGCACCCTACCGCGTGCCGCTCCACAATGGATTCTGGATCTTGGATGACAAGCTCGTCCAGTTCGATACCTATACAGCCGAGCTGATCCTGATCCGCCCGGACGAGGTCACGTCGTATGCGCGAGCGTTCGAGCGTCTAGCTGCCTTGGCGGTGTACGGCCAACCCGCGCGATCCATGATCGAATCCATTGGGCAGCGCTAAGTACATCAAGCAAAATCAAGCAAGATCCTTGATCGCGATCAACCGACGTCCGTAGCGTATGCGGTATATCCACGATCCCTTGTGGACGGTTATGCGCCATGGCTGCGCCTCAGGAGGTGCCACACGTGCCCAGTCCGCCGGCGCGATACCTGGTTCTGACGAAACACGTGGCCGCAGCGCTTCCCGTAGAGACTGGTGCGGAGGTGAGTGGTGCCGCACACCACTGATGCGCTGACACGCCTGGCGAGGTTGGTCTGGGAGGCGCACGCCTCGGGCGACGACGGTCTCTGTCGCGTCTGCGCGCTCGCCGGCTGCCCAATTCGGCACGAGGTACGCGCCGCAGCTCAGGTCCACTCATCCGGGATCAATGTCGTCGTGTTCGAGCCGCGGCCGGCGCGAGTCGGCAGCCATGGCAACTGACGCATGCCGCCCCACAAACTCCACAGTGGACTGTCCCGGCACGGTCGGTACCAGTGGTGCCGACCTTCGGCAGGCCCTACTGGCCACCTTCCGCCGGCACCAGCCGACGCGGCCGCAGGATCTGTGCCGCGGCTGCCGCGAGCACTGGCCGTGCGGACCCTCGTTCGCGGCGCGCTGGATGCTGATCCGGTCAGGCGTGCCGCCCCGGTACTGGTACGGCCAGGGCACGAGCGGTGACGCCGGGCCGGAGGGGGGTACGCTCCGGCCCGGCGCCAGCCGCGCTCAGCTCACGTTGACCGCGGTGTCGTCGATGTCGAAGGAGGTGGCCAACGACGAGTCTTCGGTGCCGGTGAACAGGAGGGTCACGGTCTGGCCGATGTAGCTGGTCAGGCTGAAGGACTTCTGGGCGTACGCACCCGCGTTCAGGTTCGAGTACGTGGCCAGGGTGGTCGAGCCCACCTTCACCGTCAGCGTGTCGTACGCCGTCGACGTCGTCGTCTCCGCCGTGACGATCTTCAGGTAGAAGCTGAGCGTGGCGCTGGAGCAGGTGGACGGGATCGTCACCGACTGGGACACCGTGTCGGTGTGGGTGCTGCCGTACCCGTCGAGCCAGGCGAAGTACGAGCCGGTACGCGGCACGTTGCTGCCCGAGCCCGTGGTGATCACCCCGGAGGTGGTCGTCCACGAGACCCCCGAGCCGCTTTCGAAGCCCGGGTTGCCCAGCAGCTGGCTCGCCGTGCAGCTGCTCGTGGACGAGGAGGTGACCGTCCAGGTGAAGGTGGCCGAGCCGGTCGCGCTGGCCGAGTCCGTCGCCGTCGCCGTCACCGAGTAGGTGCCCGCCGTGGTGGGGGTACCGCTGATGACGCCGGTGGAGCTGGCGAGGGACAGGCCGGTGGGCAGGCCGCTGGCGGTCCAGGTGTAGCTGCCGGTACCGCCGGAGGCGCTGAGCGTCAGGCTGGTCGCGGTACCGACCACGCCGGACTGGCTGCCCGGGTTGGTCACGCTCACGCCGGTCGAGGTGCTCCCGGAGGTGAACGCGGTCAGGCCGTCCGGGGTACCCAGTCCGGTCGGGCCGTCCCAGCCGCTGCCCGAGGTGCACAGCGGTGCGCCGCAGGAGCCGTTGCTCCCGCTGGTCACGTCGTACAGGCTGCTGGAGTTCGAGTACGGGTACTTCGCCGGGTAGTCGGACGAGCCGGGGGTACCGGCGAGCGCGTACACCGCGGCGACGATGGGCGCCGAGGCGCTGGTGCCGCCGTACTCCGACCAGCCCGACGCGCCGTAGGTCTGGTACACGGCAACGCCGGTGTTCGGGTCGGCGACCGCGGAGACGTCCGCCTCCGCCCGGTTGGAGCAGCTGGTCGTGACGGTCTGCCACGAGGGCTTGCTGTCGTACGACGAGCAGCCCGAGCCGGCGCTGCTCCACGCGGACTCGGTCCAGCCGCGCGAGTTGCTGGACGTGGACAGCGAGGTACCGCCGACCGCCGTCACGTAACGGGACGTGGCCGGGTACTCGGCGCCCGTACCGCTGTCACCCGAGCTGACCGTGATGGCCACGCCGGGGTGGTTGAAGTACGTGTCGTCACTGGTCTGGCCCGAGTACTCGGAGCCGCCCCAGCTGTTGGACACGTAGTTGGCGTGCGCCGCGGCGTAGTCCTCCGCGGTGTACAGGTCGCTGTTGTTCGAGGAGCTCGCCTCGACCAGCAGGATGTCGCAGTTCGGGCAGATGGCCGAGACCATGTCCAGGTCCAGCGAGATCTCCCCGGCCCAGCCGCTGTCGGCGGTGGGCAGCGAACTGGTCGAGCCGGTCTGGCTGACCTTGGTGAAGCAGCCGTTGGCCACGGTGCAGGACGACAGCCCGTACTGCGACCGGTACACCGCGAGGTCGGACGCGGCGTTCGGGTCGTCGTACGCGTCCACGATGGCCACGGTGCGGCCGCTGCCGTTCGCGCTGGACGCGCTCGTCAGGTTGTACGCGCTCCGCAGGCTGGTCGGCCCGAAGCCGGACGGGGTGGCATCCGGGGACAGTGCCGGGCGCGCCTTGACATCGGTACGCCGCAGCGAGTTGCACGCCATCGTGTGTGGCTTCGTGGGCAGCGCGCAGGAGCGTACCGTCGGATGGCTCGTCGCGGCCCGGGTGGCCGCGAGGGCGGGGGTTGTGGTCAGTACCGCGGCGGTTAACGCCAGCGCACCGACCAGTGCCAGGACCGGGTGTCTCACCCGCATCGTTCCTCCAGGGGGTTTGGGGGTTTGGGTCCGGGCTCATGGCAAATCCGGATCCGCCCTCAATTCATGGAAACGATGGGCGTTAGGACCACGCACAATACGCACAGCGGCCCCGAACGACTGTGATTTTCTGAGCGATGGTGCAGGTGACAACACTCCATAGATATGAGAAAATCTTGCGCGATCTGGTTAGGCCCGGGAGGCGCTATGGACCGGCGCTGGGATGAGTCGTTCGGCACCCACCTCGCCCGGCTGCGGCATGCGTCGGGCCTGACCCAGGAGCAGCTCGCGGACCGCGCGGAGCTGTCCGTCCGGGCCATCAGCAGCCTGGAGTGCGGCGCGCGCAACCCGCGCCGGCTGACCCTCGACCGGCTCGCCGCGGCCCTTGACCTGACCCTCGCACAGCGGCGGGAGCTGGGTGCCGCGGCGGCGCGGGAACGGCGGCGGGCCACCCCGGCCGCCGTATTGCCTTTCGCCGGTGTGTCGGTTCCGTTCGTCGGCCGCACGACCGAACTCGCCGCGCTACGGGCACACGTCAACGGCGAAGGGCCGCCCATCCTCGCGTACACCGGCGTGGCCGGCATCGGCAAGTCACGCATGTTGATGGAGGCGGTCACG
>DATEJJ010000233.1:0-4207 GCA_035278125.1 Rugosimonospora sp. | reverse complement strand
GACCAGCTCGCCGGCGAGGTCGTGTGTGGCGTCCCCAGCTCCGCCGTGACCCGACTCCGGCTGCGCATCTGCGCCCAGATCCGGCTGCACGCCCCCGAGGCGTGGGGCGTCCTCGCCTCCGCCCGAACCCGGCTCCGGCTGCGCTCCCCGGGTGAGCACCAGCGTCACGTTCGGCGCCGCCCACGCCTGGCTCGCGGCCTCTTTCGGCGTGGTCTCCACCAGCCGCTCCTGCGGCGTGCCCAGGTGCTGCGCCACGACCAGCCGGCGGGGCAGGTCGCCGAGTCCGGCACCGAGTTCGGCGGGGCCGGCGCCGGGGCCGGTCAGCACCGCGACCTTCGGGTGCGCGCGGCAGGCGTTGACGCAGGGCCGCAGCGACCGGCCGTGCGCGGACACCACCAGAGCGTCGTCCCAGGGCAGCCCGAGCCGCGCGAACGCGGTCGCCACCGAGGACGGCGCGGGCAGCACGCGCGGCGCGATACCGGCGGCGCGCAGCGCCCGCACGATGCCGAAGAAGCCGGGGTCCCCGCTGGCCAGCACGGCCACCGGCCCGGGGTGCGCGGCGATCCGCGCGACGGCGCCGGGTACGTCACCCAACTCGACCCGTTCGGCCGCAGTGTCCACAAGGGACAGGTGCCGGGCGGCGCCGGCGACCAGGGTGGCCTCCGCCAGCGCGGGTGCGGCGCCGGCTGTCAGCTCCGGGCCGAGGCAGCCGATCACCGTGACCGTCCTCATCGGACCCACTCCGGCACGGTCGCGCCCACCACGCTGCGCCCGGTGAAATCCACCATCGCCACCTCAGCCGCCAGCGCCGCGCCCCGGGGGATCCCCGAGATCTTGGCTTCGTTTCCGACCCCGGGCTGGGAAAGCAAGCCAAGATCCGGCGGATCCTCGCTCGGTTGGTCCGCCGCGAAGCGGGTCAGCACGCCGCGCACCCGAGCGCACAGCAGCGCCGAGGCCGCCGCCAGCAGCCCCGCGTCGGTCCACAGCTCGTACACGTGCCGGGCTGTGTTCGCGGCCTCGACCTGGTCGACCAGCTCCGCCGATCCGCCAGCCCCGGCGGTCAGCCGGCCCAGCAGCCCGGTGTCCACACTGGACCGGGTGTAGTGCGTCATCAGCACCCCCGCCGCCAGCTTCGTCAGCTTGCCGACCATGCCGACGAACACCACCCGGGTGATCCCGCGCGCCACCGCCGTACGCAGCGCCGCCCCGGTGAAGTCGCCCACCTCGATGAAGCACACCTCGGGCAGCTCCGGCAGCAGCGCCATCGCCCCCTGCTCGGTACGCCCGCCCGTGCACAGCACCACGGTGCGCTCGCCCTGTGCCGCCGCCACCTGTACCGCCTGGACCACGCTGGCGCGCCAGGAGGCGGTGGAGAACGGGCGGACGATGCCGGTGGTACCCAGGATCGAGATGCCGCCGAGCACGCCGAGCCGCCGGTTGGTGGTCTTGCGGGCCATCCGCTCCCCGTCCGGCACGCTGATCACCACCCGGGTGCCGCGGGTACCGACCACTTCGGACACCGCTTGAGTGATCATGGCGCGGGGTACCGGGTTGATGGCCGGTCCGCCCACCGCCAACCCGAGTCCGGGCTTGGTGACCACGCCCACGCCCTCGCCGCCGGCCAGCTCCGGACCCTCGCCGTCGCGCCAGGAGATCGTGGCGGTCAGGTGCGCGCCGTGTGTCACGTCCGGGTCGTCACCGGCGTCCTTCACCACGACCGCGCGCGCACCGCCGGGTACCAGCGCGGCGTCCTGGACGGCGAAGGTGACCCGCCGGCCCGAGGGCAGGCCCACCTCCACCCACGCGGGCGGGGGCGGTCCGCCGGCGAGCAGCTGCGCGGCGGCCTTGGCCGCGGCGCAGGCGCAGGTACCGGTGGTCCAGCCGGTACGCAGCGCCTTGGGTCGCACCTTCGCGGTGCGGGGGAGGTCGGGCTCGCGCAGCGGGGGCTCATCCATCGCGCAGCGCCTTGCGGGCCACCGGATCGGCGCGGCGGAAGCCGTGGAAGTGTCCCGGGTGGTACAGGTGGCTGCGGGTACCGGCGGCGCCCAGCGCGGCACCGACCAGGAACAGCGTGTGCTTCCACAGCCGGTGCTCGCGTACCGTCTCGGCGAGGGTACCGACGGTGCAGCGCAGTACCAGCTCGTCCGGCCAGCTGACCCGGTACCCGATGAGCACCGGCGTGTCCTCCGGGTACCCACCCGCGCGCAGCTCGTCGACCAGTTGCCGGGCGCGCGCGGCGGACAGGAACACGGCCATGGTGGCGCCGTGCCGGGCGAAGCCGGCGATGCTCTCGCCGTCCGGCATGGGCGTCTTCCCGCCGCCCAGCCGGGTCAGTACCACCGACTGCGCCACCCGGGGTACGGTCAGCTCCCGCTGCGCGTGCGCCGCCAGCGCGGAGAACGCGGACACCCCGGGTACCACCTCGGTGGGTACGCCCAGCGCGGCGCACGCGTCCAGCTGCTCCTGCAGCGCGCCCCACAGCGCGGGATCGCCGGAGTGCAGCCGCACCACGTGCCGCCCGCCGGCACCGGCCCGCCGGTAGATGTCCACGCAGTCTTCCAGGGTCAGCTCGGCCGAGTCCACGATGTCCGCGCCGGGCCGGGCGTAGCCGAGCACGTCGGGGTGGACCAGGCTGGCGGCCCACACGACCACGTCGGCCGCCCGCAGCGCATCCGCGCCGCGTACCGTGATGAGGTCCGCCGCTCCCGGGCCGGCGCCCACGAACGTCACCCGGCCGGTCATGCCCGCCGCGCCGGGATGAGCACAGTGGACAGATAGGGTGCCTCACCGTCGAGTGTGGACAGCGGCCCGGTCCGCTCGTCCGGCAGCCCGAGGTGGGTGCCGTACAGCGCGTCCCGGCCGGCCGCGGACGCGGCGGAGGCGATCTCGGGCAGGTGCCGGTATCCCTTGTAGACGACCGTGGTGGCACCGCTGGCGAGCACCTCGCCCAGCCCGTCCACGCCGCCGTGCAGCGGCAGCAGCACCAGCCGCTCCCGCCCCTCCGCCAGCGGTACCCCGGACGCGGCGGCGAGCGCCTGCATCGCGGTGATCCCCGGTACCGTCGCCACCGACACCCCGGGCAGCAGCTCCCGTACGGCCCCGGCCAGGTACCCGAAGGTGGAGTACAGGTGCGGGTCGCCGATGGTGGCGAAGGCGGCGGTACCGCCGGCGTCGCGCAGCCAGCCGGCGACCCGGGCACCGGCCGCCGCCCAGTACCGCTCCCGGCTGCCCCCGGCCAGGCTGAACACCAGGCGCTCGATCCGCTCGTCGGGCACGTGCGCGGCGAGGGTGGCCTCGGCGCGCCCGGTGTCGGCCGGGTCCAGCACCGGCACGAACACCCGCCCGGCCGTGGACAGCACGCGCACCGCCTTGAGCGTCAACAGCTCCGGGTCCCCCGGACCGACGCCGACGCCAATCAGCTGGTTCGCTCCGCGGGCCGCCTCGTGCTCCGCCTTCCCTCGTCGTCCGGTCGCTTCGCTCCCTCTCTCCTCAGTCCAGGCGGAGCGGCGGCCCGCTGCGCTCACGGGAGTGCCCCGGCCACGAGCGCACGGGCGATCTCCGGGCGGGCCGCCCAGTGCAGGTGCAGGTAGGACGCGTGGACTCCACTGTGGACGAAGCCCTCGGCGCGCTGCTCCCGCCAGCCCCAGGCCGGTGCCGGCCCGGCGGCCGGAGTGAGCGCGGTGCGGTGGAACTCGTGCCCGGTCAGCCGGGTACCGGCCGGGGCCAGCCAGCTGCCGGACACCGCGACCGCGTCCCGGTAGCCGAGCCGCAGCCGGTCGGTCATCGCCGCGTCCGCGTCCAGCACCCCGCACATGGGCGCGCCGTCCAGCGTGCGGCACAGCCAGAGCAGCCCGGCGCACTCGGCCGCGACCGGTGCGCCGCTGGCGGCGAGCGCGGCCACCTCGCCGCGCAGCGAGGCGTTCGCCGACAGGTCGGCCGCGTACACCTCGGGGAAGCCGCCGCCGATCACCAGCGCGCCGGTACCCTCGGGCAGCTTCTCGTCGCGCAGCGGGTCCACAATGGACACATCGGCGCCGGCACCGGACAGCAGCTCGGCGGTCTCGGCGTACCCGAAGGAGAATGCCGGACCGCCGGCGAGCGCGACGACCGGGCGGCCCGGCACGGGGTCGGGGATCCGCGGTTGCCACGCCGTTGCGGCCAGCGGCGGCGCGGTGGTCGCGAGCGCGAGCACCGCGTCCAGGTCCAC
>DATEJJ010000232.1:0-2861 GCA_035278125.1 Rugosimonospora sp. | reverse complement strand
GACCGGTGCGCGACCGGGCCGGCTCCTCGACCGGTACGCCGGCGGCCAGCACGGCGCACGCGCCGCAGGCCGCGCCACCGGCACCCACCAGCTGCACGCTCAGGCAGCTGCCGCTGCCCGACGGCCGCCAGATGGCGCTGGTCACCGGGGCCGACCCGAGCGGGCGCTACCTGCTCGGCCGCACCTACCCGGCGCACATCGCCGGGAACAGCATGGGCCTGCACGTCGTGATCTGGGACCGGATGCGACCGACGCTCGTCCCGCTGCCCGGTGACGACCAGAGCCTGGTCGACATCAACCGCGCTGGTGTCGCGGTGGGCAACGGGTTCGGGTCGTCCTCCGGCACCGTGGCTTACTACTACCGGGCCGGCATGGTGGCCGAACTGCCCGGCGGTACGGGCGCCGAGGTCCGGGCCATCAACGACGCCGGTACCGCGGTCGGCGGCAAGGGAGCGAAGGCGCTGCTGTGGCGCTCGGTGGACCGGGCTCCCGTGGAGCTGGCGCTGCCGGCGGGCGCGACCTACGGGCAGGCGGTGGACATCGACGAGGACGGTACGGTCGTCGGGAACGTGGGCACCAGCCTGACCCAGCGGCGCCCGTACGTGTGGGCGCCCGACGGCAGCGGTCACTACCTCCCCATCCCGCCGGGGGTACCGGTGCCCACCGCGCCCGCGGGCGTGAAGCCCGGAGCGGTTCCGGGCGCTGTCGCCTACCACATCCGCAACGGCTGGGTCATCGGCCGGGTCAACGCCACCGCGGTCCGGTGGAACCTGCGCACCGGGCAGGCCCGCGAGTACCCGGAATTCGCCGACTTCGCCGATGCGGTCAACGGGTACGGCTGGCAGATCGGCCTCGGCACGGGCGGCAGGGCGCTGTTCCTCAGCGACGGGAGTCCGGTGCTGCTGCCGGAGCTGGCCAAGCACCAGCCCGGGAACCTCAGCAACCTGCCGACCACGCTCAGCGACGACGGCACCCTGATCGGGGGCCAGTCCGACGACAGCAAAGACGTGATCCACGCGGTGGTCTGGACCTGCTCCTGACCGGCAACTCAGCGCGGGCGCCCGGTCACGCTGTGCCGGGCGCCCGCTCGGCTTTCGCAAGGAACCGGGAGGAAGCGCTTGCCGCAGTGCCTACGTGACTGAAGGCGTTGACTGACGTCGATTCCGTACCTATCGTGTGCGCACCCCGCACCCGGCACACCCCGTCCGGCAAGGAATCGACATGAATCGTTTCATGCCCGCACTCGACTCACCACCGCGATCCCGCCGGCGGGCGGGGCTGGCCGGTGCCGCCCTCGCGGTCGCGGTGCTGTCCGGCGTGCTGAGCACCGTGCCCAGCGCCTCGGCGGCCACGAGCTTCACCTTCGACACCGGCTCCGGGCTCGTCTTCACCGTCGACGGCGGCAACGGCAACATGACGTCACTGAAGCACAACGGAGTGGAGCTGGCCGCCTCCGGCCAGGCCGCCGGGCAGTTCGAGTCGGGCTGGTCGTCCGCCACCGTCACGGCGCAGACATTCAACAGCGGCAGCGCGGAGCTGATCACCGCGGCCAACACCGGCATCGGCGTGACCCAGTACTACTTCGCCCGCAAGGGCGACAACACCGTCTACCTGGCCACCAGCATCACCCAGGCGCTGAACCCGGGGGAGGCGCGGTTCATCAGCCGGCTCAGCAGCTCGCTGCTGCCCAACTCGCCGGTCGCCGCGCGCACCGCCGACAGTACCTCCACTGTGGAGGGTTCGGACGTCTTCGCGTTCGCCAACGGCACCACCGCGTCCAAGTTCTACAGCTCGCAGCGGCTCATCGCGCAGCAGCCGTTCGGCGCCAGCGGCAGCGGGCACGGCGTGTTCATCCTCGGCGGTACCCACGAGATGAGCTCGGGTGGCCCGTTCTTCCGCGACATCGAGGTGAACAACACCGGCTCCGTCACGAACATCACCCACTACCTGTACAGCGGCCACGCGCAGACCGAGCCGCTGCGGCTGGGCCTGCACGGCCCGTACGCGATGGCGGTGACGACCGGCGGGGTACCGGCGGCGGTCAACATGGACTTCCTGTCCGCGTTCATCCCCGGGCTGCTGTCCGTGGCCCAGCGCGGCACCGTCACCGGTACCGCGACCGGCTCCTGGAACGGCCTGCCGGTGACCGTGGCCCTGGCCGGCGCCAACGGCGAGTACTGGGCGCCGGTGCAGAACGGCTCGTTCACCATCGCCAAGGTGCGGCCGGGCAGCTACACCGCGACCCTGTACGCGGGCGAGCTGGCGGTGGGCGCGACCGGTACCGTCACCGTGTCCGCGGGCCGGACGACCAGTACCAGCCTGTCCGGCAGCGTGCCCGCCGCCGGTACCCTGATGCAGCTCGGCACCTGGGACGGCACCCCGCGCGGGTTCCGCAACGCCGACAGGATCGAGACCATGCACCCCTCGGACGTACGCATGTCGCCGTGGAACGCCGGTACCGTCAACGCGTCCGCGGGCGCCGGCGCGGTGCCGATGGCCATGTTCAAGTCGGTCAACTCGCCCCTGAACATCAACTTCTCGCTCTCCTCGGTGCCGGCCAACGGCGCCCGGCTGCGCATCGGCATCACCATCGGCTTCGCCGGCGGCCGGCCGGCGATCAGCATCGGCGGCTTCACCTCGCCGTCCAGCGCCTCGCCCCCGTCGACCGACCTCAACTCGCGCAGCATCACCCGCGGCACCTGGCGCGGCCCGAACCAGCTGTACACCTTCACCATTCCGGCCAGCGCGCTGCACACCGGTACCAACACGCTGACCGTCAACGACATCAGCGGCAGCAGCGGTACCACCTTCCTCAGCCCGGCGTTCGTCTTCGACGCCCTCTCCCTCGACCCCGCGTAGCC
>DATEJJ010000231.1:0-3440 GCA_035278125.1 Rugosimonospora sp. | reverse complement strand
CAGGGCCGCCGCCGCGGCGCGCGCCTCGGCCGCCCGGTCCGCCGCCTCCGACGCGTGCGCCGACAGGCGCTGCCACTCCTGCCGCACCGGTACCGCCGGCCCGCGCGACCCCGGCACCCCCTTCTCCGGGATGCCCTCGGTGCGCCCGCCCCACACCAGGCCGAGCAGCACGAGCACGCACATGACCGCGATCGCCGCACCGGCAACCGCGAGCATCAGGATCGCGACCGGACTATCACCCACGGTTGGCCGCTCCTCGGTGTGGCTGCCGACAGTGATAGGTACGAATGTGAGCGTATGGCCATATGACCTACCGGCGCTACTGTCATGCCATGAACGTCATCGGCGTGCGGGGCGCGCTCCGGCGCGTACGGGCGGCGCTGTTCGACGGACTGGTGTCCCTGCTGATCGTGTTCGCCACCGTCATCTCGTTCCCGCGGGCCAGCAACGGGCTACCGATGGTGCTGATCGGGCTGGGCATGGCCGCCGCGCTGCTGGCCCGGCGCCGGTACCCGCTGCTGGTCACCGCGCTGGTGAGCGCGCTCGCGCTGGCACAGCTGTTCGCCTACTCCAGCCAGTACGATCCGCGGCCGTTCGACGCGGCGGTACTGGTCGCCATGTACTCCACGGTCAAGTACGCGCCCCGGCTGGCGGACGGGCTGCTCGCCGCGCTCCCCGTCGCCACCGGCATCGTGATCGAACTGGTCCGCCACCCGCAGCGCAACGCCTACTACGTGGGCGCGTTCTACCTCGCGGTGTGCGGCGGCACCTGGCTCGCCGGGTACACGGTGCGGACCCGCCGGCAGTACGTGGCCGGGCTGGAGGAGCGGGCGGCCACCGCCGAGCGGGAGCGGGACCACCTGGCCCGGATCGCGGTGGCGGACGAGCGCGCGTCGATCGCGCGGGAGCTGCACGACGTGGTGGCGCACAGCCTGGCCGTGATGATCGTGCAGGCGGACGGCGCCACCTACGCGCTGGACGGTGAGCCGGACCAGGCCCGGGTGGCGATCAAGCAGGTCGCCGCGACCGGGCGGGACGCGCTGGAGGACATGCGCCGGCTGGTGGGTGTCCTGCGGGGCAGCGCGCCGGACGGCGCCGAAGCATCCACTGTGGACGATCCGCGCCGGCGGATCACGCTGGACCAGCTCGACGCGCTGGTAGCGCGGGCCCGCTCGGCCGGCCTTCCGGTCACCATGACGGCGGACGGCGAGCGGCCGGCGCTGCCGGCGGCGGTGGAGCTGACCGTGTACCGGCTGGTGCAGGAGGCGCTGACGAACGTGCTGCGGCACGCCGGCCCGGGGGCGGTCACCCGCCTCGCGATCCGGTACGCTGCCCAGTCCGTGGAGGTCGAGATGGTCGACGACGGGGGCGGTACGCTCGCCGGGCAGCCGTACCGGCCGGGCGGGCACGGGCTGGTCGGGATGCGGGAGCGGGTCGCGGTACACGGCGGGGAGTTCGAGGCCGGGCCGATCCTGGGCGGCGGGTGGCGGGTACGCGCCACGGTCCCGTTCGGCGGCACCGGCACATGAGCGCAGCGGGCCGCCGCCCTGCCTGGAGTGAGGCGACTCGGCCGTGACCAGTGACGGTGGCTGCCGCCGAGGGAAGGCAGGGCATGAGGGCGGCCCGCGGAGCGAATCCGGGAACGCGTGCACGCGCGTGGTCATCGTGGATGACCAGGCGCTGGTACGGGCCGGGTTCCGGATGATCCTCGCGTCGCAGGAGGACCTGTCCGTGGTGGGCGAGGCGGGCGACGGCGCGGAGGCGCTGCGCCTGCTGGCCCGGGTACCGGCGGATGTGGTGGTGATGGACGTCCGGATGCCGGTGATGGACGGGGTGGAGGCGACCCGGCGGCTGCGCGCCGCCGGCGCGGACGCGCCGCGGGTGCTGGTGCTGACCACCTTCGACACCGACGCGGACGCGTTCGCCGCGCTGCAGGCCGGCGCGAGCGGCTTCCTGCTGAAGAACGCCCCGCCCGAGGAGCTGCTGGCGGCGATCCGGGTGGTGGCCGGCGGCGACGCGGTGGTGGCGCCACGGGTCACCCGGCGGCTGCTGGACCGCTTCGCCGACCAGCTGGTACCCCGGCCCGGCGCGGGCGACCCGGACGGCCGGCTGGCGGCGCTCACCGACCGGGAGCGGGAGGTGCTGGTGCTGGTGGCGCAGGGCATGTCCAACACGGAGATCGCCGAGCACCTGGTGGTGGCCGAGGCCACGGTGAAGACGCACGTCGGGCGGATCCTCGGCAAGCTGGAGCTGCGGGACCGGGTACAGGCGGTGGTGCTGGCCTACGAGACCGGGCTGGTACGCCCGGGCGGGTAGGCCAGCGTCCCCCCGTTACGTCTCGGCCATCGCCGCGACGATCGAGGCGCGGGCCGCCCGCCGCGCCGGCAGCACCGCCGCCACCACCCCGGCCACGGCCGCGATCGCCACGAACAGCAGCAGCTGGCCGACGGGTACGGTGATCACCGCGGAGATGCCGGCGAACATGACCCGGCTGGTGGCCCACCCGTACAGCAGCCCGAAGCCGACCCCGACCAGCGCGCCGACCGCCGCCATCAGCAGCGCCTCGACCAGCAGGGTGGCGCGCAGCTGGGCCCGGGTCAGGCCGAGCGCCCGGGTGACCGCCGACTCGCGGGTGCGTTCGAACACCGACAGCGAGAGCGTGTTCATGATCCCGATCAGCGCGATCAGCACCGCGAACGCGAGCAGCGCCGCGATCACCGCGATGAGCTGGTCCACCGCGCTGGTGATCTGCGCCCGCCAGTCGGCCACCGAGGCGACGTGTACCAGCGGGTAGTCCGCCGTCACCGCCTCCACCGCAGACCGGGACGCGGTCGGGCTCACGCCGGGCGCGGCCTTCACCATGACCAGGTCGTCGCCGGTCGCGGCCGGGGCCAGGCGCGCGAAGTCGGCCCAGGTGACCAGCGCGGAGCCGGTCTGCGACCGACCGGTCGCGATGCCCACCACGGTGAACGTGCCGGAGCCGCCACCGACGATCCGCACCCGGTCGCCGACCTTGTGGCCGCGCGCCGCGGGGGTACCCCCGTAGAGGACCACGGTGCCGTCGCGGAAGCCGGCGAACGAGCCGCTGGACAGCGCCGGCGTGGGCAGGCCGGCGGCGCCCACCGGGTCGACCGCGCCCACGGACGCGTCGGTACCGCCCACAGTGGACTCGTGCAGCCGCACCTCGGCCACCACGCCGAGGCCCGGCGCGCCGCGCAGCCGCGCGGCCACGGCCGCCGGGATGCTCGTGGTCCGGTCCCCGGTGCGCTGCGGCTGGAGCAGGAAGTCGACCGGGTAGTGCGCGGTGAGCTGGTCGGTCGCGGTCTCCCGGACGGTCGCCACCGCCACGCTGGCCGACGACATCAGACCCACACCTATCATCATCGCCGCCGTGGTCGCCGCGGCGCGGCCCGGGTTGCGGCGCGCGTTGGCCGCGGCCA
>DATEJJ010000230.1:0-9468 GCA_035278125.1 Rugosimonospora sp. | reverse complement strand
TGACCGCCCCGGGCCGGCCGCACCCGAGTGACAGGTGGGGCGGCAGAACAGTTCTGTCCGATTGCCGATCCCCCAGACGTCTTTACAGAACTGCCCTCACGGCCCACAACCCGGCCTACCGGATGTCGTTACGTCACCCGTAACAGCACCGCGCTACCCCGCTCGTTGTATTCACCTGGCTGAGATCGGCCCAAGGATGTGTCCTTGGGCCGATCTGTGCCAGGCCGTTTCCCTGATGCGGTGAATCGCGTGCATGCGACAGCATGAGTCACGACTTCCAGGGGGGCGGAGGTTGCCCGTGTCGACACGGAATCACCTGCCACGAGGTCTGGTGACGTTTCTGTTCACCGACATCGAAGGGTCAACGCGACTGGCCCGGATGCTCGGGTCGGGGTACCGCACGGTGCTCACCGAGCACCGCCGGTTGCTGTGTCACACGCTGTCCACCTGCGACGGTACCCCGCTGTTCAGCGAGGGCGACTCGCTGTTCGTGGCGTTCCCGGACGCGACCGCGGCGCTGCACGCGTGCGCCCGGGCCCAGCGGGAACTGGCCGGGCACGACTGGGGTGGCCCGCAGCCGCTGGTACGCATGGGCCTGCACACCGGGTACGCCGAGCCACTGGCCGGCGAGTACGCCAGCCCCGAGGTACACCTCGCGGCGCGCATCTCGGCCGCGGCGCACGGCGGGCAGGTGCTCTGCTCCGGGGCGACCGCGCGGTACGCGGCCGGCCTGGACGACGAGGCGTGGCTGCTCGACCTCGGACTGCACCGGCTGCGCGGCTTCGACGCGCGGGAGCGGCTGTTCCAGCTGGTCGCGCCGGGGCTGCCGCAGAAGTTCCCGCGACCGCGCACATTGGACACCGCCGCGCACAACCTGCCCACCCCGCTGTCCAGCTTCGTGGGCCGGCAGGCGGAGCGGCGCGAGCTGACCGCGCTGCTGGACGAGCACCGGCTGGTCACCGTGGTGGGCATGGGTGGCGCGGGTAAGACGCGGCTCGCGGTGGAGGCGGCCCGCGCGCAGGTGGAGGCGTACCGGGACGGCACCTGGTTCGTGGACCTGGCACCGGTCAGCGACCCGGAGCTGGTACCCGCCGCCGTGGCCAACAGCCTGGGCCTGCGCCCCGAGCCCGGCCGGTCCGTCACCGACACGCTGGTCGAGTACGCCGCGAGCCGCCGGTTCCTGCTGGTCGTCGACACCTGCGACGCGTACCTGACGGGGGCGGTCACGCTGATCGGCCGGCTGCTGCACGGCTCACCCGGTGCGCGGGTGCTCGCCACCAGCCGCGAACCGCTCGGCCTGCCCGGCGAACTGGTGTGGCGGATCCCGGCGCTGTCGCTGTCCACCGGGCCGGAGGGTTCCCCGAGCGAGGCGGTCGACCTGCTGCTGGACCGCGCCGCGTCGGCCCGGGGCGAGCGGCGGGCGGGCTACCCGGCCGATCCGCGGGACCTGGCCGACCTGGGCCGGGTGGCGCAACGGCTGGGCGGGCTGCCGCTCGCCATCGAGATGGCCGCCGCCCGGCTGCGCATCCTCACCCCGGCCGCGCTGGCCGAGCGCGTGGACGATGTGCTCGGCACGCTGGACGCCGGGCGCTCCACTGTGGACGGGCCGGAGCACCGGCACACCACGCTGGACGCGACGGTGGGCTGGTCGTACCGGACGCTGGCGGACCGGCCGGCGCGGCTGCTGCGCGAGATGGCGGCGTTCGCCGGTCCGGTGGACCTGTCCGCGATCGAGTGCCTGCACGGCGAGGACCCGCTGGACGCGCTGGCGACGCTGGTGGACAAGTCCCTGGTCGAGGCGGAGCCGGTGGCGGGCGGGATGGCGTACCAGGTACCCGACCCGGTGCGCGGGTACGCGGCCCGCCGGTTGGCCGCCGCCGGCGAGCAGGCCGGTACCCGGGACCGGCACGTGGCCTGGGCGCTGCACGCGCTGGAGCGGGTGTACCTGGGCCCGGACGGGCGGCCGGTCACGCTGTCGTTGACCGCGTTGGACCCGCTCGCCAGTGAGCTGCACGCCGCCCTGGGCTGGGCCACCAGCCGGGGCAGCGCGCGCGCCGGGCTGCACCTGGCGGCCGGGCTGGACCAGTGGTGGCGGGAGCGCGGGCTGGCGGGCGAGGGCCGCGCCTGGCTCGCCCGGCTGTACCGGCGGATGGCCGCCACCGGCGAGGACATCCCGGCACCGGAGCTGGCCACCGCGTACCACATGCACGCGCTGCACGCCCGCGCCTGCGGGGAGCACGCGGAGGAGCTGCACTACATCCAGCGCGCCGAGGCCACCGCCCGCGGTACCCAGGACCAGGGCCTGATCGCGCGGGTACTGGCGGCGCGCGGGGCGACCCTGCTGTCCATGGGCAACCTGAGCGGCGCGGAGCAGGTGTGCCGGGACGCGATCCTGTGGGCGCACGAGCGGGACGTGGTGGGCGACGCGCTGTTCGCGCTGTACTCGCTGGCCGAGATCCTGTGGCAGCGGCGCGCCCTGGACGAGGCCGCCGAACTGCTCGCCGCGGCCCGGCCGGTGGAGGCGGCCCGGCCCACCGAGCGCGGCCGGCGCACCATCGACATGCTGCTCGGCATGGTGGCGCTGGCCCGCGGTGACCTGGTCGCCGCGCACGACCACCTGGTGGTCGCGCTGCGTTCCCGGATGGCGTACGGCTTCGTGGCGCACGCGTGCACCGCGGTCAACGCGTTCGCGGTGCGCTGCGCGGCCGGCGGGGACCTGCGCAGCGCGGCCCGGCTGTTCGGCGCCGCGCAGGCGGCCCGCTCCACGCCGCGGTACGCGTCGGTCATCTTCGACGGCTACTGGGCGGAGAACCAGACCGCGGTCCGCGCCGGCCTCGGTGACACGGCCTTCGACGAGGCGTACGCCCAAGGTGCCGCACTCGGCCTGGAGGAGGCCGTGGCCCTCGCCCTCTCCGTCGAACACCCCGACCTGGCCGTCGGTTCACCCCGCTTCGCCGACGCGCCCTGACCTTCCACGGCACCCCCGGCGATGCCGCAACTTCAATGAAGTTGCGGCATCGGGAAGGGACCGATGCCGCAACGTCAAGGAAGTTGCGGCGATCTGCGGTCAGCCGCCGCCGGCGCCGCGCGAGGGGCGTAGAGAGGCGCAGGCGGCGGGGATCGAGGCGAACGCGCCACCGGGGCGCCGGGAGCGCGAGGTCGCCGGCCTCGGGTCCCGGGACGGGCGCGGCCGGCGCGATCCGGAGGGGCGCGGGCCGCGGGACGCGGTCGGGATGTTGAAGCCGTTCGAGCGCAGGCAGTCGAGGAATGCGGAGTTCCCGCCCCCGCCGCCCCCGCCGCTACCGGAGTTGCCGTTCTGCTGTACGACGTTGATCGACTTGTTGCCGCCGCACGCCGCCACCCCACCGGCCGCGAGCACGCCCACCAGCGCGGAGATGATCGCGAGGCGGGGACCTTTGAGCGCTTTTGTCACGCCGCCAGACCAACAGCCGCACCTGAACAACCGCTGAAGCCCAGCTCGGAGCTGTGTCGGAGCTACCCGCTCCGCGCAGGTGAGCTGGGCTGACTCTCCCGGCCGGCGCGGTCCAGGGCGGAAACGTAATAGGTGTAACGGTGTCCCGGGGCCGTGTCCGGGTCGGTCCAGCCCTGCCCGCGTACGGTCGCCACCAGGTGCGCCGCGTCGGCGAAGGCGCACGGCCCGGGCCTGGTCGCGGCGTCGAACCGGTACACCGCGTACGAGGTGGCACCGGCCGGGGCCGGCCAGTTCAGCGTGGCCCGACCGGTCAGCGTGACCACCGGCGCCTCCGCCGGCGCGGCTCGGTCCGGCGCCGTGAGGACCGGTACCAGGGCCGGGTGGGCGTAGTAGCTCGCCGCCAGGCGGGAGACCGCACCGAGCCGGTCGGACCGCAGGCTGCGGGCGCTGAAGTACACGTCGCCGGTGACCTGCGGGAACTGCCGGTCGTACGCGAGGTGGCGGGACAGCTCCGCCGGGTCGTTCCAGGCGGCGGGCTGCCCGGACACGCCGACCCGGTACGCGGCCTGCCCGATGAACAGCCGCACCCGGGTACCCGCGACCGTCCCCGCCCACCAGCGCACGAGCGTCGCGTAGTCGGCGGTACCGAAGCCGATGTGCCAGTACAGCTGCGGCACGATGTAGTCCAGCCAGCCCTGCTGTACCCAGCGCCGGGTGTCGGCGAAGTTCGCGTCGTACGACTGGGTGCCGCTGGTGGCCGAGCCGGCCGGGTCGGCGCCGGCGTTGCGCCAGATGCCGAACGGGCTGACGCCGAACGCCACCCACGGCTTGGCTGCGTGTACCCGGTCGTGCAGCTCCTGGATGAGCAGGTCGATGTTGTGCCGCCGCCAGTCCGCGACGCTGGCGAATCCCGCACCGTACCGGGCGAAGGTGGCGGCGTCCGGGAAGTCCTTGCCCGCCACCGGGTACGGGTAGAAGAAGTCGTCGAAGTGCACCCCGTCCACGCCGTACCGGGTCACCGCGTCCATGATCGCGTCTTCGACGAACTGGCGTACCGCCGGGATGCCGGGGTTGTAGTAGAGCCTGCTACCGGCCGGGTACGCGACCAGCCAGTCGGGGTGTACCCGCCCCGGCGCGCCCGGCGCCAGCTTGGACAGGTCGGTGCCGCCGGTACCCGGTGAGCTGACGCGGTACGGGTTGAACCACGCGTGGAACTGCAGGTTGCGCCGGTGTGCCTCGGTGACCATGAAGGCCAGCGGGTCCCACCCCGGATCCTGGCCCGGCACCCCGGTCAGGTACCGCGACCAGGGCTCGTACCGGGACGGCCAGAACGCGTCCCCGCCCGGCCGGATCTGTACGAACACCGCGTTGAACCGCAGCTTCACCGCCAGGTCCAGCCAGCCCAGGTACTCCGCCTGCGCCGCCGCCGGGGACAGCCCGGTACGGCTGGGCCAGTCGATGTTGCCGACCGTGGCGATCCACATGCCGCGCAGCTGTGACTTCGGCTGGGCGGGATCGGCGGAGCAGGTCGGTGCCGTGACCAGCGGCTGCCTCACCGGAGCGGTGGTGCAGCCGCCGAGCAGGGTCGCCAGCGACAGCGCGGCGAGCAGCAGGCGCGCGTGGCGGTGGGCTACAGGATGGTCCAGGTGTCGCCGGAGCCGAGCAGGCCGGCCAGTTCCGCCTCGGGGGTACCGGTCTGCTTGGCCGCCGCGGCCTCGGTCTGGCCCCGGACCAGTTCGTCGTAGGCGGGCCGGTCCACCGACCGGAACACCCCGATCGGGGTGTTGCGCAGGTCCAGCCCGGGCAGCCGGGACAGGGCGAACGCGTACGCCGGCTCGGTCACGGTCGAGTCGTGTACCACGATCTCGCTCGCGTCGGTCTCGGCGGTGGGCCGCACCTCCAGCCCGAAGCCGCCGGGCGGGTGTACCACGCACCACTGCCCGGACGCCCCGAATGTAATGGGCTGCCCGTGTTCGAGCCGGATCAGGTAGTCGTCCCGGGTGGCCGGCTCCTTCAGCGTGTCGAACGCGCCGTCGTTGAAGATGTTGCAGTTCTGGTAGATCTCGATGAACGCCGACCCGGTGTGCTGGGAGGCGGCCCGCAGTACCGAGGTGAGGTGCTTGCGGTCCGAGTCGACGGTACGCGCGACGAACGACGCCTCCGCGCCCAGCGCGAGCGACAGCGGGTTGAACGGCGCGTCCGCCGAGCCCACCGGGGTCGACTTGGTGATCTTGCCCAGCTCGGAGGTCGGCGAGTACTGGCCCTTGGTCAGCCCGTAGATCCGGTTGTTGAACAGCAGGATCTTCAGGTTGACGTTGCGGCGCAGCGCGTGGATGAGGTGGTTGCCGCCGATGGACAGCGCGTCGCCGTCGCCGGTCACCACCCACACGGACAGGTCCGGCCGGGACACGGACAGGCCGGTGGCGATCGCCGGGGCCCGGCCGTGGATCGAGTGCATGCCGTACGTGTTCATGTAGTACGGGAACCGCGAGGAGCAGCCGATGCCGGAGATGAAGACGATCCGCTCGCGCGGGATACCCAGCTCCGGCATGAAGCCCTGGACGGCGGCGAGGATCGCGTAGTCGCCACAGCCGGGGCACCAGCGTACTTCCTGGTCCGACTTGAAGTCCTTGACCGTGAGTTTGAGCGTCTCAGACATTCTTGATGACTTCTTCCAGCATGGTTTCCAGTTCGGCGGCGGTGAACGGCAGGCCCCGGACCTGGTTGTACGGGATGGCGTCGACCAGGTAGCGGCCGCGGACCACCTGCGCCAGCTGCCCCAGGTTCATCTCCGGGATGACCACGCGGTCGTAGCGGCGCAGCACGTCGCCCAGGTTGGCGGGCATCGGGTTGAGGTGGCGCAGGTGCGCCTGTGCCACGCTGTGTCCCCGGTTGCGCAGGGCACGGCAGGCGGCGCCGATCGGCCCGTACGTCGAACCCCAGCCCAGCACCAGTACCCGGGCCGAGCTGTCCGGATCCTCCACGGCCAGCTCGGGTACCTTGATCGCCTCGATCCGGGCGGCGCGGGTACGCACCATGAAGTCGTGGTTGGCCGGGTCGTACGAGATGTCCCCGGTCTTGTCCGCCTTCTCCAGGCCGCCGATGCGGTGCTCCAGCCCGGGTGTGCCGGGGATGGCCCACGGCCGGGCCAGCGTCACCGGGTCGCGCAGGTACGGCAGGAACTGCCCGTCCGGGCCGTTCGGCGCGGCGGCGAACTCGACCCGCAGGTCCGGCAGGTCGTCGACGTCCGGCAGCAGCCACGGCTCGGACCCGTTGGCCACGTACCCGTCGGACAGCAGGATCACCGGCGTCCGGTAGGTCAGCGCGATCCGGGCCGCCTCCAGCGCCGTGTAGAAGCAGTCGGCGGGGGAGTTGGGCGCGATCACCGCGACCGGTGCCTCGCCGTGCCGGCCGAACAGGGCCAGGTTCAGGTCGGCCTGCTCGGTCTTGGTCGGCAGGCCGGTGGACGGTCCGGCACGCTGCACGTCCACCAGGAGCAGCGGCAACTCCAGCGCCACGGCCAGCGAGACGGTCTCGCTCTTGAGCGCGACACCCGGGCCGCTGGTCGTGGTGACCCCGAGGGCGCCGCCGTACGAGGCGCCCAGCGCGATCCCGGCGGCCGCGATCTCGTCCTCGGCCTGCACCGTGGTGATGCCGAACCGCTTGTGCTTGGACAGCTCGTGCAGCACGTCCGAGGCGGGCGTGATCGGGTACGCGCCCAGCACGACGGGCAGCCCGGACCGTACCCGGGCGGCCACGATACCCAGCGCCAGCGCCTGGTTACCGGTGATGTTGCGGTAGTTGCCCGGCGCCATCTTGGCCGGCTTGACCTCGTACCGGACGGAGAAGCTCTCCGTCGTCTCGCCGAAGTTCCAGCCGGCCTTGAACGCGGCGGTGTTCGCCGCGACCAGTTCGGGCCGCGCTGCGAACTTGCGCCCGAGGAAGTCCAGCGTCGACTGGTACGGCCGCGAGTACATCCAGGACAGCAGGCCGAGCGCGAACATGTTCTTCGCCCGTTCGGCGTCCTTCTTGGAGATCGCGAAGTCGGTCAGCGCCGTCACCGTCATGCTGGTCAGCGGCACCGGATGCACCTGGTACCCGTCGAGCGAACCGTCACCCAGCGGGCTGGCCGGGTAGCCCACCTTGGCCAGGTTGCGGTTGGTGAACTCGTCGGTGTTGACGATGATGTCCGCACCCGGCGGCAGGTCCCGCACGTTCGCCTTGAGCGCGGCCGGATTCATCGCGACCAGCACGTTGGGCGCGTCGCCCGGGGTGAGGATGTCGAAGTCGGCGAAGTGCACCTGGAAGCTGGAGACCCCGGGGAGGGTACCGGCCGGGGCGCGGATCTCCGCGGGGAAGTTGGGCAGAGTCGAGATGTCGTTTCCGAGCTGGGCAGTCTCCGACGTGAATCTGTCGCCGGTAAGTTGCATGCCATCGCCGGAATCGCCAGCGAACCGGATAACCACCCGGTCCAGTTGGCGGACCTGCTTGGTCACGTTTGTCGGACCTCCTTGCGCCGGCTGCGGGTGTGCAACTTCATTGTGGCCGGCCCGTAATTGTCCTATCCCGACGAGCCTACGTCGAGGGGACCTTATGACGGTGTTACGGGTCCCACACCCCGTACCGCAGCAGCAGCTCAGCCTTAGTGGACATTACCCATCATGCCCCCGCGGGCGCCGGTTCCGCCTCCCCGGGAGGGTCGGCCGTGTCGTGACCCTCTGTCGTATTTCCGTCGCTGTCTCCGTCCCCGGACGCGGTTCCGGACGGCTCCCTGGCGGCGTCCGGCTCCGAGCCCGGAATCCACTCCCAGGAGATCGGTCCGCGCGGCGTGGGCGTGCGGTCCACCGGGCCGGCGGAGATGACCGCCGTCTTGTCCACGCTGGCCGGATCCGGCTCCGGCTCGTCCGCCGCCGCGGGCTGTGCCGGTATCCGGACGGGGGCCCACACCCGCGCCTCCTCGCGCCGGCGGCGCAGTGTCAGCAGGATGCCGATGAGCGCCACCACCAGGAGCGTCGCCGAGCCGCCGATGATCGGCCAGGCGATGGGCGACCGGACCAGCGGGAACCCGGCGACCCGGTCGCGCATTCCGACGCCACCGCCGCCACCCGGCACGCTCGGGCTCGGGGCGGACGCGGACGCGCTCGCGCCGATGGTCACGCCGGCCTGCCCGCCCGGGGCGAAGACCTGGTACGACGCCTGGGTCTGCAGCACCTGCTGCCCGGCCGGCTGCAGCTGCGCGCGTACCAGGCCGACCAGCGGCGCGTCCGCCCGCGCTTTCGCCGGTACCGACAGCGGCAGCTGCACCGTCCAGGCGGTACCGGCGGCCACCTCGGGGTTCGTACAGACCGCGGTGGCCGGGCGCGCCTTCTGGACCCGGCAGCCGGCGGGGAGGGTACCGAGGGAGGCGCCGGTGGGCGCGATCACCGTGATCGCCGCCGACCCCGGTACCTGGCCGGTGTCGGTGAGCTGGACGGTGAGGGTACCGGGCGTGGATGCCTGGCGGGGCAGGTGGACGTCGGATGTGACGAGCTTCAGGCCGGGCGTCGGAGGGCCGGGCGGGAACACGATCCCCCAGGTGACCTGGCCGGTCTGCGGTGCCGCACCCGGGGCGAGCGCGACGAAGGTGAGCCCGCCGGAGAGCGGTGCCTGCTGCCACGCGTCCGGCGCCACCCGCAGCGTGATGTCGAGGGACCGCACCTGCCTCGGGGCCAGTTGCAGCGCACAGCCGCCCGGGCAGCTGGCGTACGGCACGCCGGGCGGCAGCGCGTACCTGAAGGTGACCTGCGCGGGCACGCTGCCCACATTGGTCGCGGTGACCCGTACCGCGGCGGTGTTCCGGCCGGCCCAGTAGCCGGTGGTCAGTACCGCGTTCCCGGCGTTCACGGTGACCGCCGGTACGCCCGGCTTGCCGGGGCCGGTGCTGGCGGGCGGTGAGCCGGGCGGCGGCCCCGGGGTGGGGCTGGAGTTGCCCGGCGGCTGCGACGGTTCGGTCGCGCTCGGCGAGGCACCGGGCGATCCGGGCGGGCTGGCGCTCG
>DATEJJ010000229.1:0-3583 GCA_035278125.1 Rugosimonospora sp. | reverse complement strand
GGCTCCTCACCCCCATACAGGGGGTACGGCGAGAAGCCGTCACCGTAACCGAAGCTGTGCTCGCCGGTCTGTTCGTACGGCCCGTACGTCTCGGGCGCGGCAGGACCGTGCCGCGCCCGGTACGCTCCCCGGACCTCGGGTGGTGCGGGATCGGGCCAGCCCGGGGGGTCGACGTAGGACATCAGTCAGACTTCAAGGAGTTCGGCTTCCTTGTGCTTGACGATCTCGTCGATGTGCGCCACGTACTTGTGGGTCAGATCGTCCAGCTCCTTCTCGGCCCGGCGCCCCTCGTCCTCCCCGGACTCGCCATCCTTGACGATCCGGTCGAGTTCCTCCTTGGCCTTGCGGCGCACATTGCGGACGGCCACCTTGGCCTCCTCGCCCTTGTGCCGCGCCACCTTGATCATTTCCCGCCGTCGCTCCTCGGTCATCTGCGGGAGGATGATGCGGATCTGCGTACCCTCGTTGTTCGGGTTGACTCCGAGGTCGGAGTCGCGGATCGCCTTCTCCATCGCGTGCAGCTGGCTGTTGTCGTACGGCTTGATGATCGCCATCCGCGGCTCGGGTACCCCGATCGAGGCCATCTGCGGGAGCGGGGTCGGCGTACCGTAGTAGTCGATCATGATCTTGGAGAACATCGCGGGAGTGGCGCGGCCGGTACGGATCGTCGCGAACTCCTCCTTGGCGAACTCGATCGCCCGCTCCATCTTCTCTTCGGCCTCGAAGAGCGTCTCGTCGATCACGTTGTCCGTCGCCTCCTTCGGGCGTTGGTGTGGTGTGCGGGACGCGGCGTCCCGCGCGGCGGTCAGGCCGCCGTGATCAGCGTCCCGATCTTGTCGCCGCTGACCGCCTTGATGATGGTGTCCTCGCCCTCGGCCGCGAACACCAGCATCGGCAGCCGGTTGTCGTTGCAGAGGCTGAACGCCGCGGCGTCGGCCACCCGGCTACCCATGCGCAACAACTCCCCGAAGGTGACCGTGTCCAGCTTGACCGCGTTCGGATCGGTGTTCGGGTCGGCGGTGTACACGCCGTCCACGCCATTCTTACTCATCAATACGATGTCGGCGTGGATTTCGAGCGCCCGCTGCGCCGCGACGGTATCCGTGGAGAAGTACGGCATGCCGGCACCGGCTCCGAAGATCACCACACGACCCTTCTCCAGGTGCCGGATGGCGCGCCGCGGGATGTACGGCTCGGCCACCTGTGCCATGGTGATCGCGGTCTGTACCCGGGTCTCGATCTTCAGCTTCTCCAGGAAGTCCTGCAGCGCCAGGCAGTTCATCACGGTGGCGATCATGCCCATGTAGTCGGCCCGGGAGCGGTCCATGCCGCGCCGCTCCAGCTCGACACCGCGGAAGAAGTTGCCGCCGCCCACCACGACGGCCACCTGCACGCCCAGGTTCACCACGGACGCGATCTGCCGGGCCAGCTCCTGCACCACGTCCGGGTCCACGCCCACGGCGCCGCCGCCGAACACTTCGCCGGAGAGCTTGAGCACCACCCGGCGCGGCTGCGGCGAGCCGCCTCCCGCCGGCGTGTGCTGGCCGGCCGGGACGGTCGCGACCCCAGCAAACGTGTTCGTCATTGGCACGCGCCTCCCGGTTGTGTCTTCGATCCAATCTGTCATGTTCCTACCCCACGGGGCACCCCCACGCGCCCCGGGGATACACAGCGGGGAGGCCGCGAACCACCGCAGCCTCCCCACATGCGATGTCTCAGGACTGGCCTACCTCGAACCGGACGAACCGGGTCACGGTGATGCCCGCCTCCTTCAGTACCTGCTGGACGTTCTTCTTCTGGTCCTGCACCGAGGGCTGCTCGACCAGGACGAAGTCCTTGAAGAACGCGCCGACCCGACCCTCGACGATCTTGGGCAGCGCCGCCTCCGGCTTGCCCTCCTCGCGCGCGGTCTGCTCGGCAATGCGCCGCTCCGACTCGACCACCTCGGCGGGTACCTCGTCGCGGGTGAGGTACTTCGGGCGCATCGCGGCGATCTGCATCGCCACGCCCCGGGCGTCCGCCTCGCCGGCCTCGTCGTCCTTGCCGGTGTACTCCACCAGCACGCCCACCTGGGGCGGCAGGTCGGGGCTCTTGCGGTGCAGGTACACCGCGACGTCGCCGTGCAGCACCGCGAACCGGTTGACGACCAGCTTCTCGCCGATCTTGGCGGACTGCTCCTCGACCGCGGCGGCCACGGTACGGCCGTCCGGCAGGCTGGACGCCAGCAGCGCCGGTACGTCCGCCGGCTCGGTCGTCCCGGCGTGCTCGACCAGCGCCTGTGCCAGCGCGATGAAGTCTGCGTTCTTGGCCACGAAGTCGGTCTCGCAGTTCAGCTCCAGCAGCGCCTTGCCGGTGTGCGCGACCAGGCCGTTCGCGGTGGTACGCCCGGCCCGCTTGTTGACGTCCTTGGCGCCCTTCACGCGCAGGATCTCGACGGCCTTGTCGAAGTCGCCGCCGGCCTCTTCCAGCGCGTTCTTGCAGTCCATCATTCCGGACCCGGTGAGCTCGCGGAGCTTCTTCACATCCGCGGCGGTGAAGTTAGGCATGCTTCTCTCTCTAGATACCCGTAGCGACTGGCTTGCGACTACCCGGTGCGTCACTCGGCGGCGGGCGCCGGCGGCTGCTCCTCGGCCTTGCTGCCCTCGGCAAGTTCGCGCTCCCACTCGGCCAGCGGTTCGTCCGCGGCGACCACGCCCGGCGCCGGCTTCTCGTCCGCCCCGGAGCCGCGGGTGGCCCGCCCGGAGCGGGCGATCAGGCCCTCCCCGACGCCGTCCGCGATCACCCGGGTGAGCAGCGCCGCCGAGCGGATGGCGTCGTCGTTGCCCGGGATGGGGAAGTCGACCTCGTCCGGGTCGCAGTTGGTGTCCAGCACCGCGATGACCGGAATGCCCAGCTTGCGGGCCTCGTCCACCGCGATGTGCTCCTTCTTGGTGTCGACCACCCAGATCGCCGCCGGTACCCGCTGCATGTCCCGCAGCCCGCCCAGCGTGCGGGTCAGCTTGTCCTTCTCGCGGGCCAGCTGCAGGGTCTCCTTCTTGGTGTACCCCTGCGCGGCGCCGGTCTGCTCGATCGACTCCAGCTCCTTCATCCGCTGCAGCCGCTTGTGCACGGTCTGGAAGTTGGTGAGCATGCCGCCCAGCCAACGGTGGTTCACGTACGGCATGCCCACCCGGGCCGCCTGCTCGGCGATCGCCTCCTGCGCCTGCTTCTTGGTGCCCACGAACAGCACGCTGCCGCCCTCGGCCACGGTGTTCTTGACGAAGTCGTACGCCTTCTCGATGTAGTCGAGGCTCTGGCGCAGGTCGATGATGTAGATGCCGTTGCGCTCGGTGAAGATGAACCGCTTCATCTTCGGGTTCCAGCGCCGGGTCTGGTGTCCGAAGTGGACACCGCTCTCCAGCAACTGGCGCATTGTCACCACTGGCATGTGGTCGCTCCTTGCCGCTCCCTGGTTGTCCCGCCGCTCCGGTTGGCGCGGCGGCCTGGCGCCGTACGCCGGCCGACCGCCCGGCGGTGGTCGGTGCCTCGCCGGGACCAGGGCGGCCGCCGCCCCACCGGGTGGGTGGGGAGGGCGCGCGAAGTC
>DATEJJ010000228.1:0-4158 GCA_035278125.1 Rugosimonospora sp. | reverse complement strand
GTACCCGTCGGGGGCAACGCGGGCGGGCTGCCCGGCCAGCGGCTGGCCCACCTGGCGCTGGCGGCGCCGGTGAGCACCTCGTTCCACGTGACCGCCATGCACCGCGGCTGGTGACCGCCCGACCCACCCCGGCGGATCTGGCCGCCGCCTACGACCGCACCATCCCCGACGTGATCGCGTCCGACCTTCGGGTGCTGTTCTGCGGCATCAACCCGGGCCTGTGGTCGGCGGCCACGGGACACCACTTCGCCCGGCCGGGCAATCGGTTCTGGCCGGCGCTGTACCGTGGCGGCTTCACCCCGCGTCAGCTCCACCCCGCCGAGCAGGAGGAGCTGCTGGGGTACGGCCTGGGCATCACGAACCTGGTGGACCGGGCCACCGCGCGGGCGGACCAGCTGACCGCCGACGAGCTGGCCGCGGGCGGCGCGGCCCTGGCCGGAAAGGTGCGCCGGTACCGGCCGGGGTGGGTCGCGGTACTCGGCGTGGGCGCGTACCGGCAGGCGTTCGGCGACCGGGCCGCGCCGGTGGGGCCGCGACCGGAGCGGCTCGGCGAGGCACAGGTCTGGATCCTCCCGAATCCGAGCGGATTGAACGCCCATTTCCAGCTCGACGCCCTCGCCGCCCACTTCGGCGCCCTCCGCGAAGCCACCCAGCCGGGAGCGGCCCGGGTACCGCGCCGTCACCCAAACGGCTAGTCGATCGTTGGCATGGCAACGGTACGGTGTCGCCCCGGTACCCACCGCTGCCGCGCAGTGATCCACCCCAACCGTCCACCCCTGACCCCGAAGGATCAACCGGCGCCATGTCAGTTGAGCCTGCCACTCCCCCGCCCGCGACCGGACCCGTCGCGCGAACCGCACCCGCCCTCGTCCCGTTCGCCAGCACCGCGCTGCTGACCGCGGGAGTCGCCGGGCTGCTGCCCGTGCTGCAGGCCGTGTGCGCGGCCATCGTACTGTCCGCGGCGGTGCACACCACCCTTCTGGTACGCACGGCGCTGGCCGTACACCGGCGGTACCGCTCGTTCAGCGCGTGCCGGGGCGCCGGTTACCTGGGCCTGGCCGTACTGACCGGCGGCCTCACCGCCCTGGTCCCCGGGGTCGTCCGGCACTCCGGTGCGGTGATGGCCCGGGTGGCAACCGGCGGCATCGTGCTCGCCGCCGCCTTGTACGTCACCGGCATGCTGCTGTTCCCCAGCGCCACCCCGAACCCGGTGGCCCGCATCCGGCAGGCGCTGGACGGGCTGGGGATCGGCATGTCGCTGCTGTTCACCGGCTGGATTCTGGTGGTCGCGCCGGAGGGCCGGGCCGGCGCACTGGCCGCGGTGGACGCCACCGTCGCGTCCGTCGGGGTGGCGACCGCGGTTGTCACGCTGCTGCGCTCGCGCCGGTCCTGGGCCGCGGCACTCGCCTGTACCGGCGGTACCGCGCTGGGCGTCCTCGGGCTGTCCGGCTTCGGGCTCGCGCTGGCCGGCGCGCTCTCGCCGGCCTGGCTCCCGTTGATCGGCGGCTGCCTGGTGTACGGGCCACTGCTGGCCTGGCTGGCCGCCCGCCGGTACGCGAACGTGCCGATACCCGGCCCCGAACTGAGCGACGCCACCTTCGCCGGGTACCCGGTGATGGCGGCACCGATCGCCGCGGTCCTGGTGGCCGCGCTGTACCACATGTTCTCCGGTGGCGACTTCGACATGATCTCCGCCTGCCTGGGCTGCGGTGTGGTCGCCGTGATCACCGTGCGGGAGATGTTCGCCGTGTTCGACATCCGCCGGTTCGCCCGAACCGTGGCCACCCAGGAGGCGCATTTCCGGTCGCTGGTCGCCGGCTCCTCCGACGTGACCATGGTGCTCGACAGTTCGCTGGCGGTGCGCTGGCAGTCGCCGGCCGCCGCGCGCCAGTTCGGCCTGTCCGACCAGGACACGCTGGACCGGCCCTTCACCGCGCTGATCCACCCCGAGGACGTGGCCGCGGTACGCGAGCGGCTGCGCGAGATCCTCGGTGCCGTCAAAGCGGAACCCGGCCCGCTGCTGGTACAGGCCCGGCTGCGGGACGGGTTCGGGCACTGGCGGGACACCGAGGCGTGCGTCAACGACCTGCGGCGGGTACCGGAGGTGGCCGGGCTGGTGGTACACCTGCGCGACGTCGGGGAGCGCCGGGCGCTGGAGCGTACCCTGCACCGCCTGTCCTTCAGCGATCCGCTGACCGGCCTGGCCAACCGGCAGGAGCTGCTGCGCGGGGTGTCCGGCATGCGCGGGGTACCGGGGCAGCCGGGCACCCTGATCGTCATCGCGCTGGAGGGCCTGGCCGGCGTGTACGAGCTGCGCGGCCGGGACATCGGGGAGGCGGTACTCGTGGAGGCCGCCCGGCGGGTACGCGAGGCGAGCGGCGAGTCCGACCTGCCCGCCCGGCTGACCGGCGAGGAGCTGGCGGTCGCCACCGCCGGTACGCCGGTGCACGCGTACGCCATGGCCACCCGGCTGCTGACCCTGCTCGGGCAGGCGTACCAGCCGCCCGGCTTCGTGGTACACCTCGCCGCGACCGTGGGCATGGCCGAGCTGGCCTCGGCGGCCAGCGCCAACGACGCGCTGGGCCGCGCCGAGCTGGCGCTGAGCCGGGCGCGGCAGGAGGGGCGCGGGCGCATCGAGTGGTACGACGAGGTGCTCGAAGCCGCGGTCACCCGGCGTGCCGCGCTGGAGCAGGACATGCCCGGCGCGGTCCAGCGCGGCGAGCTGGACCTGGTGTACCAGCCGGTACTCGACCTGGTGGAGCAGTGCCCGGTCGGGGTGGAGGCGCTGGTGCGCTGGCACCACCCGCGCCTGGGTACCGTGTCCGGCGCCGACCTGGTACCGGTGGCCGAGGATCTCGGGCTCATCTCCGAGATCGGCGAGTGGGTGGTCAACCGCGCCTGCCGGCAGCTGTCCGGCTGGCTGCGTGAGGGGCACGAGCTGTGGCTGGCGATCAACCTCGCCGGCGCGCAGCTGGCCGCACCGACCCTGGTGGAGATGGTCCGCACCGCACTGGACTCGCACGAGATCGCGACCGAGCGGCTGATCGTGGAGATCACCGAGGCGGGGCTCAGCGCGAACCCGCAGCTCGCCCTGGCCCAGCTGGCCGGCCTGCGGCAGTTGGGGGTGCGTACCGCGCTGGCCCAGTTCGGTACCGGTGCCACGCCCCTGGCCCACCTGCGCCGGCTGCCGGTGGACGTGCTCAAGGTGGACCGGGTGGTGTTCGGGGAGCAGGCGGGGCGGGGCGGCCCGCCGACGCCGATCATGGACGTGGTGGTGGGGCTCGGCCGGCGGCTCGGCCTGGAGATCGTGGCGGAGGGCCTGGAGGCGGACGCGCAGCTGGAGGTGGTACGCGCCGCCGGCTGCCGGTACGGCCAGGGGTACCTGTTCGCCGCGCCCGCCCCCGCCGAGCACTTCGAAGCGTTCCTGGAAGGCTCGCGTACCCACACGTAGGGCTCAGCCCCAGGGCGCCTTCGTCATGAAGTACTCGACGTTGTTGACGTACGTGCGGTTGGGGATCTTCAGGCCGGCCTTGGTGTCCACCGCCCCGAATCCCACGTTGTACGCGGAGATCACCGCGTCCAGCAGCGTCGGGTTGTTCGGGTCGACCACCGTCAGGTCGTAGTTGCCGTTGAAGTACACGTCGCCGAAGTACTTCACCAGCCACTGCAGGTACGCCGAGCCCAGCGCCGCGTTGCCGGCCACCGCGTGCACGTCGTAGCTCAGCCCGAACCGCTGGTTCATCCAGTCCGCCGTTGTCGCCGTCAGCTGCATCACGCCGATCGCGCCGATGCACGACACCAGGTTGGACTGCCAGCCCGTCTCCTGCCAGCCCACCGCCTGCACCAGGGCGAGCGGCACGCTGACGCCCGGTGCCGAATCGCCCCACGGTCGGATGGCGGCCGCGTCGGTCAGCGCCTGCCCCACGGTGGCGCGCGGCGCGGCCGTACCGGCCCTGGTCACCGGGCAGGACGCCGGCTTCGGCCGGGGCGCGGGCGGGGTGGCCACCTTGATCGGCTTGCGGCTCGGCCTGGGGCGGGGCTTCCGGCTCGGTGTGGCCGAGGGCCGTGCCGGGGACGGGGGCGCGGCCGGCGGCGACGCGGCGGACGATTCGACCGGGTCTGCCGGGAACGCGCCACCCACGGACGGGCTGGGCGACG
>DATEJJ010000227.1:0-2301 GCA_035278125.1 Rugosimonospora sp. | reverse complement strand
TCGGGGCCGGGACCTCCAGGTGCTCCTTGGCGCGCTGCGCACGGGGGCAGCCGACCGGCCGGCGGTACCCGAATGAAATCCTGCCTGCTCGTGCCGGTGGCCGGCGCGCTCGGGATGGCCATGGCCGCCGCCGCGAGCGAGCTGCCCGACCCGCTGCGGTTCGCCGCGGCGGGGGCCCTCCTGTGCTGGGTCGCGTTCACCCTGTTGCCGTGGGCGGTGCTGCCGGTCGGCATCATCGGCGGCGCCGTGGCCGGCGGCCTCGTCGGCCACGGCGATGTCAAGACGACCGTCCTGGCGCACCTGGGCATCCTCGCCGCGGGCTACGCCGGCGTGCTCACCCGGCTGCTGGTGCGGCCCGGCGAGGGGGGCCGGCAGCGGACCACCGCCGACACCGCCATGATCGGACTGGCGCTGCTCCTCCTCGCCGCCACCGCCTACGGGCTGTCCCGGGGCAACTCCGCCAGCCGGGTCGTGGTGGCCCTCTACGAACTCGGCGTCATCCCGCTGTACTTCTTCGCGGCCACGCTCACCCTGCCGACCGCGGCCCGCCAGCGGGCGGCCGCGATCCTCTACGTCACCGTGGCCGCGGTGCTCACCGCACTGTCGTTGACCGCGCCCGGGCGCCACGGCGGGCTGATCTCGGTCCTGGCCGCGCCGCCACTGGTCGTGCTGGTCGGCCGCAACCAGGGCTGGCGGCGGGCGGGCGCGGCGCTACTCGCCTCGCTGTTCATCGCCGACACCCTGCTCTCGGCGTACCGTGGCCTGTGGATCTGCGCCGGCGTCGCCCTGCTGGTGCTGCTGGTGCGGGGCGGTGCCACGGTCCGCCGGGGCCTCGCGGTGACCGCCGCCCTCGGATCAGCCGGTGTCCTGCTGTTCGGCCTCGCCGTCGGCATCGGTACCCGTTCGCAGGCCGTCGGGCAGGCGCTGGAACGCTCGCCGGGCTACCGTGCCCCGGAGGCGTCGGTGGGGCTGTCGGTGTTCACCGACAATCCGTTGTTCGGCGCCGGGATCGGCCAGTCCACGCCGCACGTGTACCTGCCCGGTTTCGGCGTGACCGACGTCGGCCCGATGTACCACGTCTTCTACGTGCTGGTGCTGGCCAACCTCGGCCTGGTGGGGCTGGGTGTCCTGCTCTGGCCGATCCTGCGCACCCTCCGCGCGGGTTTCCGGTACCGCGATGACCTGTCCCTGGCGTATGCGGCGTTGACCTGCGGGTGCCTGGCCTCCGCATGGGTGGCCGGCCCGACCGACGGGCAGTGGACGCTGGGCGTGCTCCCCGCGCTGACCCTGTTGACACTGCGCCCCGGCGCACCCACCGCCAACCGGCCGGGATCCGACGCCGCCCGACCCGGATACGTCGCCGCGCCGCCGGTGCCGGCCACCCGGCCCGGGATCCTCGCGCAGCAGCCCGCAGCCGCCCGGGCCGCATCCAGCACACCACTCCCGGGAGCCCCGGCATGTCCCCGCTGACCGCCACCGCCATCGTTGTCACGCACAACTCGGCCAACCACATCGGCGACGCCCTCGCGCCGCTGCGCCAGGCCGGTATCGCCGTACGGGTCGTCGACAACGCGTCCCGCGACGCGACCGTGGCGCTCGTCGCCGCCACCCACCCCGAGGTCGAGCTGACCGCGAACCGGCACAACGTCGGCTTCGCCAGCGCCGTCAACCAGGCCCTGCGCGACGTCGCCACGGACGTCGTCCTGCTGGTCAATCCCGACTGCGTGCTACCGGCCGCAACCGTGCAGGCACTCGTCGCGTACCTGCGGGCCCGGCCCGAGGTGGGCATCGCCGGCCCGCGCCTGGTGGACGCGGACGGCCGGGTGACCAACAGCGCCCACCCGTTCGAGTCACTGCGCAGCGTGATCGCGTCGCGCTTCGGCGGAAACCTGGTACCCGTGGCCGTACGCCAGGCACTGTCCGGAGCCCGGCGGCGCAGCCACTACCGGTGCCGGGACGCATCGAAGCCGGTCGGCGTCGACTGGCTGTCCGGGGCGTGTCTGGCCATCCGGACCGAGCTGCTGGCCCGCGTCGGCGGCCTCGACGAGGGCTACTTCCTCTACTACGAGGACGAGGAGCTGTGCCTGCGCGCCCGGCAGCACGGGGCCGAGGTCGTCTACCTGCCCACGGTGCAGGCGATGCACGTCGGCGGCGCCAGCAGCGCCGATCCCAGCCAGCTCTGGCCGCACCTGTACCGCAGCATGCTGCGGTTTTTCGCCCGCAACCGCCGCGACGCCTTCCACGCGGTCCGGGCCGCCGTCGTGCTGCGGGCGGTCGTCGGGATCGGCCTGGCCGCGGCCA
>DATEJJ010000226.1:0-8575 GCA_035278125.1 Rugosimonospora sp. | reverse complement strand
TGGCCGGCATCGCCGCGGCCGGGGTGCGGCTGCGTCCGACCCAGCCGGGCAGCACCATCGGCCAGGTGGACGTGTGGGCCGACCCGGCGACGGGGGTACCGCTGCAGGTCGAGGTGACCGCGCGCGGCGCCACGCTGCCGGTGCTGGTGACCCGGTTCCTGGAGGTGCGGTTCCGCGCGCCCGCCGCGGGTGACCTGGTGCCGCCGCCGGTACGCGCGGGGATGGGTTTCGCGGTGACCAACGCGCCGGACATCACGGGGGCCATCGCCACCCTGCGGCTCGGCCCGCTGCCGGACCGGCTGGCCGGGCAGGACCGCAACGGTACGCCGCTCGCGCGGATCTCCGGCACCGCGGCGTACGGCAGCGGGTACACGCAGTTCGTGGTGTTGCCGCTGCCGCGGCAGATCGGGCTCAGCGCGTACCGCAGCGCGACCAGCGCCGGGGGCACCGTGACCGAACTGCCCGGCGGCGAGAGCGTGCTGGTCAGCACGCCGCTGCTGAGCGTGCTCGTGCTGGACTCCGACGTCGCGCACCGCACGTATGTGCTGGCCGGACTGGTGGACGGGAAGCTGCTGCAGGCCGCCGCCACCGAGCTGTCCACGTACCGGTGGTTCCCGTGATCCGGACCTACGGGGTGACCAAGCGGTACGGGCCGGTACTCGCGGTGGACGGGGTGGACCTGGACGTGCGCGAGGGCGACCGGTACGGGCTGCTCGGGCCCAACGGGTCGGGCAAGACCACCCTGGTACGGATGCTGCTCGGCCTGGTGTACGCCACCCGCGGGCGGATCGAGGTGCTGGGCGAGCCGGTGCCCCGGCGGGTGGCGAGGGTACTGCCGGCGGTGGGCGCACTGGTCGAGGCGCCGGCCGGGTACCCGCACCTGTCCGGGCGTACCAATCTGGCGCTCTTCGACGCGGCCGGGCCCGGCGGTGGCCGGCGGACCCGGCGCCAGCGCGTGGAGGAGGCCCTGCGGCGGGTCGGCCTGGCCGGGGTGGACCGGCGCCCGCTGAAGGCGTACTCGCTGGGCATGCGGCAGCGGCTGGGGCTGGCCGCGGCGCTGCTGCGCGCGCCCAGGCTGCTGATCCTGGACGAGCCCACCAACGGCCTGGACCCGCGCGGTATCCGGGAGATCCGCGACCTGCTGGCCGAACTGAACGCGGCCGGCACCACCGTGTTCCTGTCCAGCCACCTGCTGCCCGAGGTGGAGCTGCTGTGCGGCCGGGTCGGCGTGATGGACCGGGGCCGGCTGGTGCTGCAGGAGGACCTGGCCACGCTGACCGCGCCGACCGGCCTGGTCGTGGTGGACAGCCCGGACGCGGGCCAGGCGGCGGCGCTGCTGGACGGGCGGGTGGAGCAGCGCACCGGCAACCGGCTGCTGGTCCGGCACCCTGACCCGGCCGAGCTGAACGCGCTGCTGGTGGGCGCGGGCGTGCGGGTGGCGGAGATGGCGCCGCAGCGGCCGACGCTGGAGGACGTGGTGCTGTCGGTGACGACCACGAGCGCGGACCGGCTCGACGGGGTGGCGCTGTGATCCGGGTGGAGCTGGTCAAGCTGCTGTGCCGGCCGCGCACGTGGGTCACGCTGGTCCTGCTCTGCGCGCTGCCGGTGGTGGTGGCCGTCTTCATCGCGACCACCCACCTGGCGCCGCCGCCGGGCGAGGGCTCGGCGTTCTTGTCCGCGGTGCTGCGCGACGGGTCGCTGTACCCGGCCGCGGCCATCGCCATGGTGGTGCCGATCTTCCTGCCGGTGGCGGTGGCGGTGCTGGCCGGCGACGCGGTGGCCGGCGAGGCGAGCACCGGTACGCTGCGGTACCTGCTGGTGCGCCCGGTGGGGCGGACCCGGCTGCTGGTCGCCAAGCTGGTCTCGCTGACCGCCTTCGTGCTGCTCGCGATCGCCGCGGTGGTGGTCACCTCGTACCTGACCGGGCGGCTGCTGTTCGGCTCGGCGCCGCCGGCCGCGGTGGGCCAGCCGGGCGGGGTGACGTCGCTGTCCGGCTCCCCGCTGACCCCGGGGCAGCTGCTGGTACGGCTGCTCGGCGCGGTCGGCTTCGTCACGGTGTCGATGCTGGCGGTGGCCGCGATCGCGCTGTTCCTGTCCACGCTGACGGACTCGGCGCTGGGCGCGGCGCTCGGCGCGCTGGCGGCGCTGGTGGGCAGCGAGGTGCTGGTCACGCTGGACGCGGCGGCCGCGGTGCGCCCGTACCTGCCCACCCGGTACTGGCTGGCCTGGGTGGACTTCTTCCGGCAGCCCATCTTCTGGCGCGACATCGACCGCGGCCTGGCGGTCTCGGGCGTCTACATCGCGCTCCTGCTGGCCGCCGCCTGGGCCAACTTCGCCACCCGCGACATCACCTCCTGAGCGCGGGTCAGGAGGACCCGAGGGCGCGCAGGGCCGGGCAGTCGGCAGGGGCGGGTGTGGTGGGGGCGGACACGCCGAGGGTACGGAGGACCAGGCCGGTGACCATGGGGTCGCCGGGCAACTGTCCATGTTGGACGGACGCGCCGGCGCAGACGTCCTGGACGGCCACGTTCAGCGCGCCGGCCAGCCGGGCGGACTCGGGCGGGGTCACGGTCTGGTCGTCCCGGGTCCACACCGACAGCCAGGGCAGCCCGGCCGGCAGCGGCGCGGCGTCGAGCTGGCGCAGCAGCGGACTGCCCGGTACCAGCTGCTGGCAGGCGACCGGGCAGGCGCCGGGTACCAGCGCGGTGCCGAGCGCGGCGAGCTGGGTGCCGTGCAGCGGCGAGCCCAGGGTCACCACCCGCCGGGCCAGGTGCCGGCCGCGGTCGTACCGGTCCACCCAGAGGCGTACCACCACCCCGCCGGCCGAGTAGCCGACCAGGTCGACCGAGGGGCCCTGGGCCGGTACCGCCCGGAGCACCGCCGCCTGCAGGGTGCTCGCCTGCCCGGCCAGGTCGCCGGTACCGTCGCCGGGCAGTGCCACCACGGTCGCGGTACGGCCGGTGGCGCGCAGCCGGGCGGCGAGCGGCTCCAGGGACCCGGTGTTCCCGCCGTACCCGGGTACCAGCAGCACGGCACCGGGCCGGGCCTGGTCGGGGTGGCCGGCGGGGGTGCGGCCCGAGGTCACCGCGCGCAGCACCAGCACGGCGGCGAGCACCGCGACCGCCAGCACCGTGCCGGCCAGCAGCAGCCGGCGCCGCGGAGCCACGATCAGCCTCGGGCCAGGTCCGCGATGCCGGCGAGGAGGCGGTCCACGTCAGCGCGGTCGTTGTAGTGGACCAGGCCGGCGCGGACCGCGCTGCCGCTGTCGCGGATGCCCAGCGCGGCGGTCACCTCCCAGGCGTAGTTGTGCCCGTTCCACACGTTGACCCGCTGCGCGGCCAGGTAGTGGGCCACCTCGGACGGGGTGTGCCCGGCGACCCGGAAGTAGGCGGTGGCGGTGCGCTCGGGCGCGCGGCCGTACAGCGTGACGTGCGGCATCTCCGCCAGGCCGCCGAGCAGCGCGCCGAACAGGTCGGACTCGTGCCGCTCGGCGGCGGCGAGCGAGGTGAGCAGGCGCTCCCGGCGGGTACCGGTGGCGGCCGGGTCGAGTACGGCCAGGTGCTCGACCGCGGCGGCCACGCCGGCCAGGTCGGCGAAGGGGGCGGTACCCGTCTCGAAGCGGTCGGGCACCTCGTCCGGGGAGGAGGCGAGCTTGTCCGCGCGCAGCGTGTCGAGCAGCTCGGGCGCGGCGACCACGGCCCCGATGTGCGGCCCGGCCCACTTGTACGCGCTGGTGGCGTAGAAGTCCGCGCCCAGCGCCGCCACGTCCACCGGCCCGTGCGCGGTGGCGTGTACACCGTCCACATAGGTCAGTGCGCCGACCCGGTGCGCGTACCCGCTGATCGCCGCCACGTCGGGGCGGGTACCCAGCACGTTGCTGGCCGCGGTGACCGCCACCAGGCGGGTACGCGCGCCGACCAGCTCGGCGTACTGGTCCGCGGGCAGCTCGCCGGTGGCGGTGTCCACCTCGGCGAAGCGCACCCGTACCCCGGCCCGCGCCGCCGCCTGTACCCACGGCCGCACGTTCGCGTCGTGGTCCAGCCGGGACAGCACCACCTCGTCACCGGCCGACCAGGTGGCGGCCAGCGCGCCGGCCAGCCGGTAGGTGAGCGTGGTCATGTTGGGGCCGAGCACCACCCCGGCCGGGTCCCCGCCGACCAGGTCGGCCACGGCCGCGCGGGCCCCGTCCACCAGCCGGTCGGCGCGCTCGCTGGCGGGGAAGGCGCCGCCGGCGTTGCCGATGCCCTGCCGGTACGCTCCCGCGATCGCCTCGATGACCGCCTCCGGCACCTGGGTACCGGCGGCCCCGTCGAGGTAGGCGTAACCGTCGCGCAGGGCCGGGTACGCCGCCCGGACCTGTTCCACCGAGAAGGCCATGTGCGGGATCCTTCCGTACCAACCGGCGCCCCGCCACGACGGCGCGGCATCGACCCGTCCGGCCGACCTCGACACCCTACCCGGCCACTACACTTTGTTGATCACTCAAGATCCGACCCCGTTCGCCGAGGCCGCCGGCCGGAAGTCTCAGGCGCGCGGTCGCGGCGTCGATAACCCGGCATGACCAGCCGCGGACCGGCGGTGGCCCCGGCCGACCCCCGCGTGCCCGGGCCGCCGACGGCCGCCGCCCTCGTCTCGGCGCTGGACAGCATGGAGTTGTCCCTGGTCGAGGACTACCGGCGGGTGTCCGCGCCGGCGGCGCAGGCGGAGCGGGACGCGGCCGCGCTGGGCCGGATCGACCTGCAGATGCGGGCGCGGCTGATCGTGGGCGACGCGCTGGGCCGGCAGGGTGACGTGGCCTCCGCCGGGCGCATCGCCAAGGCGGTGAACCGGTGGGCGTACCAGAACGGGCACCGGTACCTGATCGCGCGCAGCCACCGCCAGCTGGCCATCTTCTTCCGCCGGCTGGGCGACGCGGCGGAGGCGCTCGCGCACGCGGTGGAGTGCGTGAAGTTCACCAGCCCCGACATGCTCCCCCGGCTGCGCGCCGGGCACCTGGTCACGCTCGCGCTGGTGCTGGACCTGAACGGGGAGTACGACGAGGCGCACCGCCGGTTCACCGAGGCGCTGGCGATCGCGGTCGAGCACGACGACGGCCAGCTGCACCTGCTGGTGCTCAACAACCTGGCGTACACGGCGTACGAGCTGGCCGACGAGGCGAGTGCGCTGGACCTGGTGGGCCAGATGCGGGCGGTCTCGCAGCGGCACGGGATAGCGCTGGACGGGCTGTACCTGGACACCATCGCCCGGGTCAACCTGCTGCTGCGCCGGTACGCCGAGGTGGAGGAGGTACTCCGGCCGGTCTTCGCGGACCCGACCGGGCCGCTGGTCACCGAGGGCGACGCGCTGCCCGAGTGCCTGATCACCGCGGCCGAGGCGCAGCGCCTGTCCGGCCACCTGGACCGGGCACAGGGCACCCTGGACCGGGTACGCCGGCTGTGCCAGGAGCGCGGGCTGGCCGCGATCGGTGCCCGGGTACGCCGGGAGCAGGCCGAGCTGTACGCCGCCCGGGGCGACTTCCGCGCGGCGTACCAGGAGCACCGGCTGTTCCACGCGGACACCGAGGCGCTGCGCTCGGCCCAGCGGGAGGTACGGGCCCGCGCCCTGCACGCGGTGTTCGAGACCGAGGAGGCGCGCCGGGACAGCGAGCACTTCCGGGAGCTGGCCCTGCACGACCCGCTCACCGGGCTACCCAACCGCCGGTACGTGGACGAGACGCTGAGCGCGCTGATCAAGCAGGCCGCCGCGGACGGCACCCCGCTGTCCGTGGGGCTGCTGGACCTGGACCACTTCAAGCGCATCAACGACACCCACTCGCACGAGATCGGCGACGCGGTGCTGCGCGAGGTGGGCACGGTGCTGCGGGCCGCGCTGACCGGGGCGGAGCAGGTGGCCCGGCTGGGCGGCGAGGAGTTCCTGCTGCTGATGCCGGGCGCGGACGCGGGGATGGCGGTACGCCGCGGCGAGGCGGTGCGGCTGGCGGTACGCGGCCATCCGTGGCACCGGATCGCCCCCGACCTCACGGTCACCGCGAGCGTCGGGGTCACCACCGCGGTCGGCGGGCCAGCCACCACCTCGGCCCTGCTCACCGCCGCCGACCGCCACCTGTACGCCGCGAAGCGGGCCGGCCGGGACCGGGTGGTGGGCGACACCCGCCGCGGGTGAGGCACCATCGAACCCGTGACCGGGAAGTACCACGCGCTCGCGGAGCTGGTGGCCGGCGGCGGCGTGCTGGTGCTCAGCGGTGCCGGGCTGTCCACCGAATCGGGCATCCCCGACTACCGGGGACCCACCGGTACCGCGCTGGCGCGTACCCCGATGACGTACCAGGTGTTCACCCGGGACCCGGAGGCGCGGCGGCGGTACTGGGCGCGCAGCCACCTCGGCTGGCGGCGGATCGCCCGGGCCGCGCCGAACGAGGGGCACCGGGCGGTGGCGCGGCTGCAGCGGGACGGGCTGCTGGCCGGCGTGATCACCCAGAACGTGGACGGGCTGCACCAGCGCGCCGGCGCCGACCCGGTCATCGAGCTGCACGGCAGCCTGGACCGGGTGGTCTGCCTGGACTGCGGCGAGCTGACCGGCCGGGACCGGCTGGACGCCCGGCTGGCCGCGGCCAACCCCGGGTTCGCGGCCGAGGTGACCGCGGTCAACCCGGACGGTGACGTGGAGCTGGCCGAGGACCAGGTCGCCGGCTTCGAGGTGGTGGCGTGCGAGCGGTGCGCCGGCGCAGGCGGGCACCCGCGACACTTTCCCGGGATACTCAAGCCGGACGTGGTGTTCTTCGGGGAGACGGTACCGGCGGCCCGGGTGGCGGACTGCTTCGCGCTGGTCGAGGCGGCCCGGGCGCTGCTCGTCCTGGGCTCCTCGCTGACCGTGATGTCCGGCCGCCGGTTCGTGCTGCGCGCCGCGCAGCGGGGCATCCCGGTGGCCATCGTGAACCAGGGCGCCACCCGGGGCGACGGGTACGCCGCGCTGCGGGTGGACGCGCCGCTGGGCGAGGTACTCCCCGCGCTCGTGGACCCGGCGGTGCGCTAGCCGGCGGTGCGTCAGGCCGACGGCCAGCCGACGGCCAGGAAGTCGGCCATCGCGCCCAGCTCCAGGTACCAGGCGGCGGGGCTGTGCCCGCCGGGCGGGTGGCGGACCGACACGGTCACGCCGGCGGCGCGCAGCAGGGCCGCGAACCGGTCCGCCTCGCCCAGGATCGAGCCCTCCTGCAGCTGCGTGTTCTCGTCGGTCCCCTCGACCAGGAAGTAGCGCTGCCCGTCCGCCTTGTCGACCAGTTGGTCCGGGGCGTGCGGGGAAGGGTCGCTGCCGAAGACGCCGTCCGGGTCGTCCACGTGGTAGTACCCGCCGAATGCGGCGACCTGCCGGTACTCGCGCGGGTGGCGCAGCGCGAGCACGGCCGCGCCGTACCCGCCCATGGAGAAGCCGCCGATGGCCCGCAGCGTGGCGGGGCGCTTGTGGTGGCCCTCCACCAGGCGGACCGCGACGGTGGTCACGAAGGTCTCGATGTCGAAGCGGCCGGACGTGTCGTCGCCCCACTCGGTGTCGACGTCGTCGGAGCGCCCGTCCGGCATGGCGATCACGAACGGCCGGCCGGTGCGGCACATCTGCGCGTCGAGCAGCTGGGGCAGGTCGCTGTCGGCCAGTTCGGTCGGGTCGCCCGGGTACCCGTGCAGCAGGTACAGCACCGGGATGCTGGCGCTGTCCGGCCCCGGCGGCCGGTGCACCCAGACCTGGCGGCGGTCGTCCGGCGCGCCCGGGTCCGGCGCGGACACGATGCTGTCGGTACCGGCCGGGCAGGTGGGCGACGGGGACGGGGCCGCCGGCGAACTGGCCGGGTCGCCGGGCGCCGGAGTGAGCAGCGGACGCGCGGCGTGCACCATGTGGTCGCGCTCGACGAACGCGTACCCGGTGCCGAACACGGCGACGAGCACCACCGCGGCGCCGGTGGCCCGGGCCCGCCGCCAGCCGGAGCCACCCGCACTCCGGTGCTGCCGCACCGATCCGCCGGGCACCCGCATGCGATCACCGTAGCCCGAGACGGGTCACCCTGCCCGGGTGATTCGTCACGATCACCTCAACAGGGACAGGACCTGGCGGAGGCCCCGCTCGCCGGTACGGTGCTCGGCGGGCAGGATGAACGACCGGATGCCCACCGCGGCGGCACCGCCGTCCCGGGCCGGGCTGTCCCCCACCATCAGCGTCCGGCGCGGGTCCACGCCCAGGTCGGAGCATGCCTTCAGGAAGATCAGCGGATCCGGCTTCTCCCGTCCCACCTGATAGGACATGGCCACCGCGCCGACCAGGTCGGCCAGCCCGTGGTGCGCGAGGTGCACCCGCAGGTCCCAGCCGATGTCGCTGACCACCCCGACCGGGATGCCGCGCGCGGCCAGCTCCCGCAGCACCGGGCCGGTGTCCGGGTACGGCAGCCACGCGTCGGCCGCGATCACCTGCCGGTACGCCGCGTCCTCGTACCCGCGCAGGAAGTCCACCGCGGCGAACCAGGCGCACATGGCCCGGCGGTGCGCGGCCGCGGCGGTGTCCCGCCCGGCCTGCTCGGCGACCACCTCGGGCC
>DATEJJ010000225.1:0-2285 GCA_035278125.1 Rugosimonospora sp. | reverse complement strand
GTAGCGTATGGAGCCACCGCCACGCCCACGGTCGCCGCCGCCACCGCCGGCACCGGCAGTGTGGGTGGCGCCGGTGGCCGCGACCGCAGCAACGGTGGCGGTGGCGGCGGTGGCGGCTACTTCGGTGGCGGTGGCGGCGGCCCCGGCGGCGACAACACCTTCGACACCGAGGGCGGTGGCGGTGGCGGTGGCGCCGGGTCGTCATGGGCCAACCCCACGGCGGCGACCGGCGTCACGGTCATCCCGGGCAGCGGGGCGAGCCGGATCTCGATCGCCTACACCGCGGCGGCTACGCCGGTCAGCCGGCCGACGCTGCCCGCCACCGGCGTCACCATCACCCCACTCATCGGGATCGGGCTCGTCGCACTACTGCTGGGATTCGGCATCGTCGTCCGCGTCCCCCGCCGACGCCCCAGCGCGTGATTCAGCCCAACCTGCGACCCCGCTGAACCCGACCCGGCCGGAAGGCCGCGGGCATGGGCCGCGTCTAGGGTCTGCGTGCCGGGCTTGGTTAGGGACAAGGCCGTGCGGGACGGCTAGTCATCGTCGCGAGGGTGATCGACGACTGTCTGGCGATGCGGGACCTGTCCCCGGGCTCGGCCACCTAGGAGACCGGCCGTGAGGCTGGGTCTGAGTTTCCGGCTGGGCCTGTTCTGGATCAGTCTGCCCCTGCGCGGTCGTCGGAGGGTGCGGGTGTCGTACTCCTGGCGGCCGGGCCGGCGGCGGTAGCTTGCGGCGACCGGCGACCCGAATTGCTGAATTTGCGCAACCACGCAAATTTAGTACTGCTACGGCTACTCTGAGGCTTCGAGAGACGGCGCTGGCCGCCCCGTTACCCGTGTGGGCACACCGGGCGCGCGACGCACGGACCCCGGGCCTACGGGTGCAGACACCGGCCCGCCGTCTCTCCCAGCCCAACCGGTGAACCGCTGCGGCCGGGCGCCCGTGTGGTGGGTGCGGAGTTCATGCCAGTGCCGGTGACCGTGACCCACCGGGACCGGGAAGCGGCCCGCGCCCGTGGGGGTACGGATGCGGGCCGCTTTCACCCTTCCGCGGTCGGCCCCCTGTGTCCGTGCTACCGGGTACCCGCACCGCGCGACGCCGCGTGGCCCCGACATGCTCGACGTCGTGTTCATCGGCGGCCCCAGCGCTCGATCCCTGCGGCGCCTTGACCGTCGGACGTGGTCGCTGCTCAAGGGCATGACTGCCATGCTGGGTCGGGTCTGATGAGTCTCCACGGGGTTTGCCGGTCGGCCTGTCTGCACCGGCGCTTCGAGCCGTTGCCTGCCGAGCGCACCGGCGAATCGAGCGGCGGCGGACAGTTCGGCGGCCAGCCGGAACGCGTCCCGCAGCGCCATGGCCCGGCGGGTGGCCGCGCAACAATTGCACGGTCAGCACCGCCAGGGCGAGTGGGGACCAGCACGGCGACCGGGGCCGCGACCGGGTCGGCGTGGCGCAGCGCCGTGTCCGACCAACGCCCGCGTTGGGCCAGCAGCGGGGACTTGTAGATGGCCCGCGCCGCGGCGATCACATGCTCACCGGCATGCTGCCCACCCCTGGTGGTGCACCGCCGCCGGGCGTCAGGAGATCCATTCCTTGGCCTGGGTCAGCAGCCGGTTCGGGTCGGAACCGATCGGGGTCACGTTCAGGTGGGTGACGCCGGCCTCGCGCAGGACGGCGATGCGGTCCTTGACGAACTCCGGCGGGCCGATCAGGTTGGTGTGCCGGATGAACTCGTCCGGCAGCGCGGCGGCCGCCTCGTCCTTGCGACCGTTGAGGTAGAGCTGCTGTATTTTGGCTGCGGCCTGCGGGTAGCCGAAGCGGGTGAAGACCGTGTTGTAGAAGTTCTTGCCCGGCGCCCCCATGCCACCGATGTACAGCGCGGACAGCAACCGCGCGGCGCTGTCCGCGGCGTCGAAGTAGTCCTCCTCCACGGCCAGGAACCCACCCGCGGTGATCTGCAGCTGACCCAGTTCGGGTGCCCGTTTCGCCGTGCCCGCACGCAGCGCCGCCCCCCAGACGAGGTCGCGCTTCTCCGGGTAGAACAGGAATGGCAGCCAGCCCTCGGCGATCTCGGCCGCCAGTTCCACGTTTTTGTCTCCCAGCGCGGCCAGCCAGACCGGGATGCGGTCCCGTACCGGCTGGTTGACCAGCTTGAGCGGCTTACCCAGTCCCATGCCCTGCTCCTTGGGCAGGGGCAGCGTGTAGATGCCCTGGTGGGTGAGCACCTCACGGCGCCACACCGACCGGCAGATCGCCACGATCTCCCGGGTCCGGCCCAGCGG
>DATEJJ010000224.1:0-5428 GCA_035278125.1 Rugosimonospora sp. | reverse complement strand
CGAAGGCCCGCTGCCGCGCGCCGTCCGCCAGCAGCACGGCCTGCCGGTAGCTCCCCGGTTCGCGGGGTCTCACGGCGTTGACCGGGACCCGTAAGATTCCTCCTGTCCGTGCATACGGTGACCAAAGTGGTCACACCGGTCCCGGTGACGAGCAGCGTGCGCACTGTGCGCGTCCTGCACAGTCCCGGGTCCGACCGTTTGGCGGCTTGCAGTCCTGAAACGCCCGGGTTCGTTGCCTTTTGCGAGAGGATCTCGTTGATCAAATCGTGACTGATCCGTACCTCAAACCGTTGTGGCACTCGCCGGTGCCGCAATGACCAAATGGGATAGCGGTCTGGCGAACGGGGGTCCTGGCACGTGGGAGGGCGGTTGCGGGTGAGGCTGCGCCGGGTACTGCTGGTCCTGGCTACCGCGGCGACAGCGGCCGGGGTACTGGTGGCGCCGGTGGTCGCGGGGCACCTGCTGCGGGGCTCGACATCCGCCACGAACATCGTGGTGGACGCGAACGGGGCGGGACGGACTTTTGACGGTGTGGGCGCGGTCCTCGGCGGCGGCGGCAATGCGCGATACCTCATGGACTATCCGGAGCCGGAGCGGTCACGGATCCTCGACTACCTGTTCACTCCGGGTGTGGGCGCCTCGCTGCAACTGATGAAGCTGGAGATCGGCGGCGACGCCAACTCCACGGACGGCGCGGAGCCGAGCATCGAGCATGTCCGGGGCCGGGTCGACTGTGACGCGGGGTACGAGTTCGCGATCGCGGCGCAGGCGGTCGCCCGCAACCCGGCGCTGCGGCTGTACGGTCTACAGTGGACCGCGCCCAGTTGGGTGTCGGACGGCACGGGCACGCTGTTCACCGCCGACGACATCCGGTACCTGCTGGACTGGCTGGGCTGCGCGCGGAAGCACCAACTGACCGTCGACTACCTGGGCGGCTGGAACGAGTCGGACAACGGCCACCACGCCACCTGGTTCCACGACCTGCGTACCGCCCTGGACGCGCACGGGTACCGCCGCGTGCTCATCGTGGCCGGCGACGCGCTGCCCCACTGGGAGTACGCGGACAGCCCGGACGTGGCCATCCTCGGTACCCATGACGTGTGTGGCTTCCCGACCGGCATCCAGGGCGCGGAGACCGCGTGTACCGTCACCGACGCGGCGCGCGACTCGGGCAAGCCGCTGTGGGGCAGCGAACTGGGCGCGATGGACGCCGGGGCGCAGAGCGGCTGCCACGACCCGTGCGCGCCGGCCATGGACCGGGCGGTGCTGCGCGGGTACATCGACGCGCGGCTCACCGGCTTCCTGGAGTGGCCGGTGCTGGACGCGATGCCGGCCGGGCTGCCGTTCGAGAACCGGGGCCTGGTCACCGCCGACCAACCGTGGTCGGGCAACTACTCGGTGAACGCGATGACCTGGGCGATCGCGCACCTGACCCAGTTCGCCCAGCCCGGCTGGCGCTTCATCGACTCGGCCAGCGGCTACCTCGGCGGCGAGCGGGAGAACGGCTCGTACGTCACGCTGGTGTCACCGTCCCGGAACGAGTTCAGCACCGTCATCGAGACCACCGCCGGGGTCACCGCCGCGCAGCGCATCCGGATCCGGGTCACCGGCGGCACCCACGGCCTGGACAACCGCCCCGTGTACGTGTGGGCCAGCGACTTCCGCCCGGACGGTCCCGGGCCGGGCGGCTGGTTCATCAGGCGGAGCACCGTCCACCCGGTACACGGGGCGTTCAGCCTGACCGTGCAGCCCGGCTGGGTCTACAGCCTGACCACCACCACCGGCCAGGGCCGGGGCGACACGGCCGGCGATGTGGTACCGGCGGCGGGGCCGCTGAGCCTGCCGTACCTGGACAGCCTGGGCAGTTCCGGCCCGGCCGGCGGGTACGACGACGAGCCGGGGCTGCTGGCCGCGCAGGACGGCGCGTTCGAGGTGGGCCGCTGCGCGGTACCGGACAAGGGCGCCACCGCGTGCACCCTCCAGCACGCCACCCCGGTTCCGGTCCTGTGGCCCGGGCGTACCCGCGGCATCCGGTACCCGTACGCGACGCTGGGCGACCCGAGCTGGACGAACTACTCGGTCAGCGTGGACACGCTGCTGACCCAGGCGGGTACCGCCAGCGGCGTCATCGGGCGGTTCAGCGCGCGCGGGCCGGAGTCCGGGATCGGGCGCTTCAACGGGTACCTGTTCGACGTGAGCAGCACCGGCGCCTGGCGGCTGATCCGCAACAGCCGCAACCCGGCCGGGTACGCGGTCCTCGCCGCGGGCCGGCTGGCGTCCCCGCCCGGCGTGAACCAGTGGCACCGGCTGACCCTGACACTGAGCGGCGACGCGATCACCGGCGCGGTCGACGGCCGCCGCGTGGCCACGGTGCACGACAACCACTGGGTGCAGGGGCAGGCCGGTATCGAGGCGGGCGCGTACACCGCGACCTGGCCGCAGGCGCAGTACGCCAACCTCAGCGTCACCCCGTAGCGGTCAGTTCAGCGCGGCCAGCAGGGTCCGGGCGATCAGCGCGTGGCCGGCCGCGTCGGGGTGGTCACCGTCGGCGGCCAGCAGCCCGGTGTCGTCCCGGCTCCCGTCGCCCTTGAACGGCGCGTAGATGTCCACGTACCGGCCGCCGTGCGCGGCCGCCACCGAGGCGATCACCGCGTTGTCCGCGAGGGTCAGCGCGTTGCTGCCGCGCACGTACGTGCTGCCCTGGCTGCGCCCGACGGCTCCGTCCAGGAAGACGTTCCAGTACCCGGTGACCAGTACGGTGGCCGTGGCGTTGAGCGTGCCGATCCGGGACAGCACGCCGGACAGGGTGGACCGCTGGGCCGACAGGCCGCCCTGGTAGCAGGACAGCGCGGTGACCGGCTGGCACCGCGACTCGGTGAGCAGGCCCGGGTCGAAGTCGTTGGCGCCGATCGTGACGATGACCAGGTCGGCCCGGGCCAGCTTCGACCGTACCGACGCCTCGTCGAGCTGGGCGGCCAGCCCGTCCGTGGTGAGGCCGCCCTGGGCCAGGTTGCTCACGGTCGCGGTACGCCCGAGCCGGGCCGCCTCCTGCTGCCCGACCGTGGACACGTACGGGGTGCAGTCGCAGGCGTTGCCCGCGGGTACCGAGTCGCCGAGACCGACCACCCGGTACGGGCCGGTGGCGGCCGTCGGGCTGGGGGAGGCGGATGGGCTGGCGGAGGCGGACGGGCTCGGGGAGTCCGACGGGCTGGGCGACGGTACCGGCGGATCGGATGTGGCTGCCTCGGGAATGACCGTGATCTGCCGGGACGCGGTACGCCGGGTGAACGCGAACGCGGCCGAGCCACCCAGCAGCACGACTGCGGAGGCGACGGCCGCCAGCATGGCGGTGTTGCGGAGGAGTCCTGAGCGCCGACGGTGCATGCCTAGACGGTTTACCGCGGAGCTATGAGAACGTACGGCGCTGGCTGTGCTGGCGGGGTGAGTTTGCTGGGAAATCACTGGGGGTTAACCCCGGGGTGAAGATGGGCGCTGGCCCCGTTCCGGCCGGTCGGAGCCGCTCCTAGCGTCGGACGTACCGAAAACCGCGCGGGGAGGGACCGATGATCGAGGTAAGCGGGTTGGTCAAACGGTACGGCGCGACGCTGGCCGTCGACCGGTTGAGTTTCGAGGTACGCCCCGGCATGGTCACCGGGTTCCTCGGGCCGAACGGCTCGGGCAAGTCCACGACGATGCGCCTGATCCTGGGCCTGGACACGCCGGACGCCGGCGGGGTGCGGATCGGCGGGCACCGCTACCGCGACCTGCCGTGGCCGCTGCGGGAGGTCGGCTCGGTGCTGGAGGCGCGCGCCTTCCACCCGGGCCGTACCGCCCGCGCCCACCTGGCGGCGCTGGCGGCCAGCAACGGCATCGGCCGGGCCCGGGTGGACGAGGTGCTCGGCACCGTCGGCCTGGGCGACGTGGCGGGCCGGCGCGCCGGTACCTTCTCGCTGGGCATGGCGCAGCGGCTGAGCCTCGCGGCGGCGCTGCTCGGCGACCCCGGCGTCCTGCTGCTGGACGAGCCGGTCAACGGGCTGGACCCGGAGGGCATCCGGTGGATCCGGACCCTGATGAAGTCGCTGGCCGCGCAGGGCCGGGTGGTGTTCGTGTCCAGCCACCTGATCAGCGAGATGGCGCTGACCGCCGACCACGTCGTGGTGATCGGCCAGGGCAGGCTGCTCGCCGACACCACGGTAGCCGAGCTCGCCGGACGATCGGCGTCGCTCGAAGACGCCTTCCTGCGCCTGACCTCGGGCGCCACCGACTACCGCGGAGTGGGGACCCGATGACCAGATACCGGAGTGCGGCCCGGATGGAATGGATCAAGCTGCGCAGTGTGCGGTCCAGCTGGTGGCTGCTGATCTCGATCGTGGTGTCCATGGCCGCGGTCGGGGTGGGCGTGGGCGCCGGGTACCGGTCCCACACGCCGGTCGCCACGCCCGCGCAGATCGTCAACAACGCGCTGGCCGGGGCGGTACTCGCCCAACTGCTCATCGGCGCGCTGGGCATCCTCACGGTCACCAGCGAGTACACCTCGGGAATGATCCGGGCCACGCTGGCCGCGCAGCCGCACCGCGGCGTGGTGCTGGTCGCCAAGACCGCGGTCCTCGGCCTGGCCGCCTTCGGCGTCGGGGAGCTGTCCAGCCTCGCCGCGTACCTCGGCGGCCAGGCCGCGATCACCGGCTCACCGGTGCCGCCCGCGTCCCTGGGCGACCCGGCGGTGCTGCGCGCGGTGCTGCTCACCGGCGCCTACCTCGGCCTGGTCGGCCTGCTCGGGGTCGGGGTGGGCACCCTGATCCGGCACACCGGCGGCGCCATCGGCGCGCTGTTCGGGGTGCTGGTCGTGCCGATGTTCCTGGCGCTGCTGTTCGGCTCGGTCGGGGTGGCGGTGCTCCGGTACGTGCCGATGTTCATCCTGGTCAACTCCATCGCCGTGGTCACGCCGGTGCCGGGCACCCTGCATGCCTGGGCCGGGATCGGGGTGCAGTGCCTGTACGCCGCCGCCGCGCTCGGCGCCGGCTCCTGGGTGCTGCTCCGCCGGGACGCCTGACCAGGAACAATGAGGAGCATGGCGTTGCCGCCGGCCGTGGCCGCCGCGATCCGGGCACCGTTGGGCGCCGCGGGCCTGCGCGAGCTGCTGTTCTGCGCGATCGGCGCGGCGTCCGCGGTGGCCGGCGTCGGTGCGCTTTTCGGGGTACCCGTCGGGGTGCGGGCACTCGTCTGGCTGCTGAACGGGCGCCCGGACCGCACGCCGTCCGGGTTCGCGCCGCCGCTCGCCGGGTTCCAGGTCGCGCTGCTGGCACTGGTCCTCCTCGCGCCACGCATCGCCCGAGCACTCGGGGCAGGACAACGGGGGCTGGCGGCGGTGCTGCTCGGCGAGCACATCGCGGCGCCGCCGCCGGTAGCGCGCCGGCGCTGGGGGCCGGCC
>DATEJJ010000223.1:0-7997 GCA_035278125.1 Rugosimonospora sp. | reverse complement strand
TGGGCGCGCCGCTGGACACGCTGTTCCGCACGTTCGAGCCGGTACCCCACGCGTCCGGGAGCATCGCCTGCGTCTACCGCGCGGTGCTGCCCGACGGCACCCCGGTCGCGGTGAAGCTGCGCCGCCCGCGCATCGACCGGCTGGTCGCGGCCGACCTGCGCCTGCTGACCCTGGGCGCCGGGCTGGTGGCGGACACCCGGCTGATGCGCGGGCTGCCCACCCGCGCGGCGGTCGCGCAGCTGTCCACCGCCATCGCCGACCAGCTCGACTTCACCCAGGAGGCGCGCGCGCTCGGTACGCTCGCCGACGCGCTGGCCGAGGTCGAGGGGGTCCGGGTACCCCGACCGCACCCCGACCTGGCCGGGCCGGCGTACACCGGTCGCGGGGTGCTGGTCATGGAGTACGTCGAGGGCCTGGCCCGGCACACCCCGGCGGAGCTGGGCGGGCCGGTCGCGGCGGCGGCGGTCGAGCGCAGCCTCGACGCGCTCTACAAGATGCTGTTCATCGACGGCCTGGTGCACTGCGACCTGCACCCGGGCAACCTCTACTTCTTCACCGACGGCCGGATCTGCATCCTGGACGCCGGGTTCGTGGTACGCCTGCCGGCCGCCGCGAAGCGCGCGTTCACCGAGTTCTTCTTCCGCATGGGTACCGGCAACGAGCGCCGCTGCGCCGACCTGGTGCTGTCCACAGTGGACAGACCGGAGGGCTTCGACGAGCCGGCGTTCCGGGAGGAGCTGAGCGCCCTGGTACGCAGCGTGACCGGCGTACGGGCGAACGAGTTCGAGCTGCTGGACTTCTCGGTACGGCTGTTCACCATCCAGCGCCGCCACGGCCTGTACGCCGACCCGCAGTTCGTCTTCCCGCTCCTCGGGCTGCTGGTGCTGGAGGGCGCCATCCGCCAGTACCACCCGCACGCCGACTTCCAGGGCCTGGCGTACCCGCACCTGCTCCGGGCCCTCTTCACCGGACCCGGCACTATGTGATAATTAAGGAGCTTGGCATCGGGTAGGGAGCGTGGGACGGTGGCGAAGCCGGCCGGAGTGCGGCGCACGTACGACCAGGAGTGCGGGCTGGCGCACGGGCTCGACGTGGTCGGTGAGCGCTGGACCCTCTTGATAATCCGCGAGTTGCTGCACGGGCCGTGCCGGTACCACGAGCTGCTGGAGGCGCTGCCCGGTATCGGTACCAACCTGCTCGCCGACCGGCTGGCCCACCTCACCGAGGCCGGCCTGATCGAGCCGACCGAGCCGGGCCGCCGCACCGCCGGGTACGCGCTGACCGACCTCGGGCGGATGCTGCGCGAGCCGGTCGTCGGCCTGGCCCGCTTCGGCCTGCGGGTCGCGGCCGGGCAGCCGCGGACCGAGGGCGCGGTGACCCGGGCGCAGTGGGCGGCGCTGGCCATCGAGGCGATGGTCGACCAGGAGCGGGTACCGCCGGTCGACGAGGTCTACCAGTTCGACGTGGACGGCGAGCGCTTCCACGTCGAGGTGGCGGCGGGCCGGGCGGCGGTACGCCTCGGGGACGCGCCGGAGCCGGTGGCCACCATCATGACCGAGGCGGACACCTTCTTCGAGCTGGGCATGCGCCGGCTGGATCCGATCGAGGCGGTGATCAGCGGCGCGGTCCGGGTCAGCGGCACGCCGGCCGCGGTACCGCGGTGCCTCTGGCTGATCGGGCTCGGCAGCGATCCGGCCGCGGCGCCACGGTTCGGGCGCGGGGCGGTCGCCGCGCGCTGATCCGCCTCCTAGAATCGTCAAGATAGGAGGTGATCAATGTGGTGACCGAGGAACGGCTGCGCCTCGCGGACGGTGAGGTGCACCTGTTGCGAGGCGGTACCGGCCCGGCGGTGCTCTTCCTGCACGCCGCCGGCGGGGCCGGGCGCTGGTTCGACTTCCACCGCCGGCTGGCCGAGCGGTTCGACGTCTTCGCGCCGGACCATCCGGGGTTCGGCGGATCGGACGAGTTCCCTGCCGTGGAGGCCATGGACGATCTTGTCTACCACTATCTGGACCTGATCGAACGGCTCGGGCTGGACCGGCCGCACATCGTCGGCGGGTCGTTCGGTGGCTGGCTCGCCGCCGAACTCGCGGTGGCCGCGCCGCAGGCGATCGGGTCGCTGGTGCTGCTCAGCCCGATCGGGCTGCGGCTGCCCGGGGCACCGGTCGCGGACCTGTTCCTGATGACGCCGCCGCAGGTCGTGGCCGCGCTCTTCCACGACCCGGACCGGGCGGGCGAGCTGTTCCCGGGCAAGCCCGACACCGACGGCATCATCGCGGCGTACCGCGACATGACCGCGCTGGCGCGCTTCTGCTGGGTACCGTTCATGGGCAACCCGAAGCTCGACCGCCGGCTGCACCGCATCACCGCGCCGACCCTGGTCGCGTGGCCGGAGCAGGACGCGATCGTCCCGATCGCGCACGGGCACCGGTACACCGAGCGGATCCCGGGGGCGCGCTTCGCCACGGTCGCCGACTGCGGCCACGCCATGTACTTCGAGCGCCCGGCGGAGTTCGCCGGGCTCGTCACCGACTTCCTGGCCGCCGGCGCCGAGCTGGACGGAGCACGCCGATGAAGTTCGCGTTCTTCCACCTGATGCCCTACCCGTACCTGCCGGACAACTTCGACGAGGCGTACCCGTCGCCGTCGCTCACCTTCCCGAACAAGCACTTCGACCCGCAGCTCGGCAACCGGCTGTACCACCGCTACCTCGACGAGCTGGAGTACGCCGAGCAGCTCGGCTTCGACGGGATCGCGGTCAACGAGCACCACCAGACCGCGTACGGGCTGATGCCCTCGCCGAACATCATGGCGGCGGCCCTGGCCCGGCGTACCGAGCGGGCGCAGATCATGGTGCTGGGCAACGCCATCGGCATCCGGGGCAACCCGCTGCGGGTGGCCGAGGAGATCGCCATGCTGGACCACCTCACCAACGGGCGACTGGTGTCCGGGTTCGTGCGCGGTATCGGCTGGGAGTACTTCGGCCACAGCATCAACCCGGCCCGCTCCCGGGACCGGTTCAACGAGGCGCACGACCTGATCATCAAGGCGTGGACCTCGCCGGAGATGTTCCAGTGGACCAGCCCCAACTACGAGTACCGGTACGTCAACCTCTGGCCGCGCCCGCTGCAGCAGCCGCACCCGCCCATCTACATTCCCGGGGCGGGCAGCACGGAGACGATGAGGTTCGTGGCCGAGCACCGGTACGCGTACATGTCCGTGTACGCGCCCACCCCGGTCGTGCGCCGCTGGTTCGACGGGTACCGCAGCGCCGCGCGGGAGTTCGGGTACGAGCCCGAGCCGGAGAAGCTCGTCCTGTCGATGCCCATCTACGTCGCCGAGACCGACGAGCAGGCGCTCGCCGAGGCCCGCCCGCACCTGGAGTGGCTGTTCCACAAGGGACTCAAGCAGGGTTTCGAGATCATGTTCCCGCCCGGGTACATGTCGCCGGGGTCCCTGCGCGGGCTGCTGGCGGCGGGCCAGAAGCCGTTCCCGGCGCTGACCTACGAGGAGCTGCTGACCGGCGGGTACGCCGTGGTGGGCAGCCCGGACACGGTCACCGCCCGGCTGCGCGAGCTGCACGAGGAGCTCGGCTTCGGCCAGATCCTCGGGCTGTTCGGGATCGGCGACATCACGCACGAGCAGACGGTCCGCAGCGCCGAACTGTTCGCCGCGCACGTGATGCCGGCCCTGCGACCCCTGGGCGTACCGAAGGGGGTGGCCGCCGTCTCCTGACCGACGCGGTGGACAGCGGGCCCCGGGGTCAGGTCTGCCCCGCCTCGGGGCCGGCCGGCTCGTCCAGCGCCACGACCGTGGGGGACAGGAGCACCTTCACCGCCGCCGCGATCGGTATCGCGATCACCGCGCCGATCAGGCCGAGCACGGTACCCCCGATGAGCGCGACCAGCAGCACCGCCACCGAGGACAGGTCGACCGCGTTGCGCAGTACGCGCGGCGCGATCAGGTAGTTCTCCACCTGCTGGTACGCGATGAAGAACAGCAGCACGACCACGCTGCGCGGCCAGACCCCGACGGTGAGCACGGAGACGACGACGCAGCTCGCGGCGCCCAGCGTCGCGCCGATCATCGGGATCAGGTCGGTCAGGGCCACGGTCACGGCCAGCGGCAGTGCGAACGGTACCCGCACGAGCTCCAGGCAGATGAACGTGGACGCGCCCGCGAACAGCGAGATGATGATGTTGCCGATCATGTACCCGCCGACCTTGTCCACGGTCACGTCCACGATCTGCACGATGCGCGGCCGCCGCCCCGCGGGGAACAGCCGGACCACGCCGCGCCGCAGCCGGGGCATGTCGGCCATGAAGTAGATGGTCAGCACCAGCACGGTCAGCGAGGACGCGAGCAGGCCGAGGAAGCGCTGGACGAAGCCGACCGCGCCGCCGGCCAGCTTGCCGGGGAGCGCGGCGAGCAGGCTGGTCAGCCGGTCGGTCAGGTGGTACCGGTCGGTGACCTCGCGGACCGCCTTCGACTGCGTGGAGAGCTTCTCGAGGTACCCGGGCAGGGCGGCCACCAGCCGGCCGCCCTGGTCGACCATGGGCGGCACGATGGACCAGAGGAACACGCCGAACAGCGTGACGAGGGCCGCCACCACGATCGCCACGGCGAGCGACCGGCGTACGCCGCGGCGCACCAGCCAGCGCACCGCCGGATCCAGGCTGACCGCCAGGAACAGCGCGATGAAGACGAGCACCAGGATGCCGCGCACGGTGTATATCGCGTACGCCGCGAGCAGCACCACGAGTATCCCGAACGTGCCGCCCGCGGCCCACCGCGCGACGAGGCTCGGCGGTACCCGCTCGGCCAGCGTGCCGCGGGTGTCTTGATCGTCTTCTGGCATCGCGGCGCTCCATCTTCCGGGGTTGCCGCAAGGCTAGGTGCTGCCCCGTCCGGGCGCAGCCCCGGCATCGCCGGTGCTGAACTCCGGCCGGCCGGCGGGGCTCCGGCATGGCCGCGTACGGCCGGGAGCACCGGTCCGGCCAGCGGTGTGGCGCCTCAGGATTGCGGGTTCGCGGCGCGCTCGGCGGCGAGGAGGGCGTCCGAGTTCTGGAGCGTGCGGCCCTTGAAGTAGTCGCTGCTGACCAGGTTCCAGATGATCATCAGGACCACGCCGACCACGATCGCGCCGATACCCAGCACGAACGGGCCGCCCACGCCGAAGAAGCTGGTACTGCCGGAGTCCGGTTTCCAGAAGTCGAACGCGCTCTTCACGAACGCCACCAGCAGGATCACCCCGCCGAGCAGCGGGAGGATGCCCTTGAGCCACAGCGTCTTCGCGTCCCGGCCCAGCTCCTTGCGGAAGTACCAGGCCGACGCGAAGCCGGTCAGCCCGTAGTAGAACGCGATCTGCAGGCCGATCGCGAGGATCAGGTCACCCAGCGCCCGGCCACTCTGCACCGACGCCATCACCGCGTAGAAGGCCACCGAGATCACACCCATGGCCCAGGTGGAGAACGTCGGAGTCTGGTACCGCGGGTGGACGTTCCCGAAGATCTTCGGCAGCGCCTTGTACGCGGCCATCGAGAGCGTGGTCCGGGCGGTCGGCAGGATCGTGGTCTGCGCCGAGGCGGCCGACGAGCTGAGTACCGCGAGGATCAGCACCTTGACGCCGAACGAGCCCAGCGCCTCGTGGCCCACCCCGCGCAGCGCGTCCACGCCGGCCGCGTCGCTGGTCAGCCCGATGCCCTTGGCGCCGACGCCGGCGTACGCCTGGGCCGCGACGGTCACCAGCACGTACGTGATCAGCAGGATGACCGTGGAGATGACCGCGGCCCGGCCGGGAGTGATCTTCGCGTCCCGGGTCTCCTCGTTGACCGCGACCGCCGAGTCCCAGCCCCAGTAGATGAACACCGCGGCCAGGAACCCGCCGGACAGCGCGCCGAAGCTCATCCCGCCGCCGAACGGGTTGAACCAGGACAGCGACGGGTGGATGGCCAGCGCCCCGGCGTGCCCGGCGTACACCTTGCCCAGCGCCACGACCGCGAGCACCAGCAGTACCAGCAGTTCCAGGCTCAGCAGGATGACCTGGGTACGGGCGGACAGCTCGATGCCGATCCAGGCGATCAGGGTCATCAGCAGGATCCACACCGACCCGACCAGCGTGGTCCAGCCGACGCTGTTCGCCAGCGAGTCGAGGCCGAAGAGCTGGAACGTGTACGAGCCGGCGATCTCGGCCAGGTTCGCCATCACGATCACGTCGGCCGCGATGATCGCCCAGCCGGTGACCCACCCGGTACGCCGGCCGAAGGCGCGGGCCACCCAGGTGAAGCTGGTACCGCAGTCCGGGTCGACGTTGTTCAGCGCCTTGTACGCGTACGAGACGAACAGCATCGGTACGAACGCCAGCAGGATGGCCACGGGGGCGCGGAGGCCGACCTTGCCGACGACGCTGCCCAGCGCGGAGGTCAGGCTGTAGGCCGGCGCCGTCGACGCGACGGCGATCACGATGCTGGAGACGAGGCCGAGGGCGCCGATCTTGAGGCCCTTGTGGACGACCGAAGGAGTGGGTACGGCCGGGGAGGCCGGAGGAGCGGCTGTGGTCATCTCTGCCATCCTTATCGCGTCGGCGCCATGAACACCGATAGTGCGTTTATCGCAGATGGTTGGCCATCTCGCAAGGTTTTCCGTCGTCAGAAGCCGCTCTTCATACTATTTCAGTCGTCTAGCCACACGAGTGTCCGACCAGGGGCGATCGGGCCGATACCGGCGTGGCGGCGGGTGCGCGGTGCCTAGACTCTGCTGGTGCGGGAGCGGGTTGCCATGGCCGGCGTCGTCGCGGCGCTGTCCGTGACGAGCGACCTGACGCGCGGGCACCCGCAGGGCGAGGCGATGCGCGCGTGCCTGCTCGCGACCGAACTCGCCCGCGGGGCCGGGCTGGATCGCGGGCGGGTGAGCGACGTGTACTACGCCACCCTGCTGCGCTTCGCCGGCTGCGCCGCCACCTCGCACGAGCTCGCCGCCGCGCTCGGCGGCGACGACATCGTGGTCCGGGCCCGGGGCGACCTCATCGATTCGGCGCGGCCGGCCGAGGGGCTGCGGCTGCTCGCCGGGCTCGGCGAGGGCGTCAACCGGCTCCGCATGCTCAGCCGGGCACCGGGCATGGCGCGGCTGATCACGGCCGGCCTCCGGGCCGACTGCGAGGTGGGCGTCGAGCTGACCCGGCGGCTGTACCTGCCGGAACCGGTGAGCCGCGCCGTCGCCGAGGGCTTCGAGCGGTTCGACGGGCGGGGCGCGCCGAACGCGCTGGCGGGTACCGACATCGCGGAGGCGGCCCGGTACGCGGCGGTCGGCTTCGCGGCGGTGATGTTCGACGCGGTCGGCGGGGCGGCGCTCGCCGAGCAGATGGTCGCGCGGTGGTCCGGGCGCGCACTCGATCCCGGGATCGCCGGGGCGTTCTCGGCCGCGCCGGCCGAGCTGTTGCGGATGTCCAACCCGGACGACCTCTGGGCGGCGGTGGTCGAGGCCGAGCCGGAGCCGCGGCGGACCTTCCGCGACGAGGCCGCGCTGGACGAGGCGCTGGCCGGGTTCGGCGACGCCGCGGACCTGAAGGCGCCGTGCTTCCACGGCCACTCGGGCGGGGTCGCCCGCCTGGCCCGCGCGGCGGCGGCGAACCTGCCGCCGGTCGACGCGGCGCAGCTGTACCGGGCCGGGCTGCTGCACGACCTGGGCCGGGTGGCGGTACCCACGGGCATCTGGGAGCGGCCGGGGCCGCTGCGTACGGAGGAGTGGGACCTGGTCCGGCTGCACCCGTACCACGCCAGCCGGATCCTGGACCGCTCGCCGGTACTCGCGCCGCTCGCGCCGCTCGTGCACCGCCATCACGAGCGGATCGACGGCTCGGGATACCCCGCCGGGCTCTCCTCGGAGCTGGACCCGGCCGCGTGCCTGCTCGCCGCCGCGGACGCGTGCCACGCCCGGGGCCAGGCCCGGCCGCACCGCCCCGCGCTGGATCTGGCGGCCGCCTCGCGGGTGCTGTCCGG
>DATEJJ010000222.1:0-8046 GCA_035278125.1 Rugosimonospora sp. | reverse complement strand
CAAGGAGGTAGACGACCGGGTGCAGGAGGTGTTCGCGTCCGCCTTCGAGGACACCGCCCGGGAGTTCGAGGAAATCTTCGGCCGGCTGTTCCCCGGCGGGGAGGGGCGGCTGATCCTGACCGACCCGGACGACATCCTGGCCACCGCCGCCGGCCAGCGGGACACGGTCGCCGCGGCCCGGTCGGCGCGCGAGGCAGAGCTTTCCGAGGTACGCGGTGCCGCGATGCGCCTGTCCGCCGACCTGGAGCGGCTCACCTCGGAGGTACACCGGGACGAGGTGGCCCGCGCCGAGCAGCGGCTGCGCATCGAGCAGCTGGAGGCCAAGGCGGCCGAGGACTTCGGGCTGGACGTGGAGACCCTGCTCGGCGAGTACGGGCCGGGGGTGGCGGTACCGCCGACGCAGGCCGAGCTGACCGCCGCCGAGACCGCCGGGAAGCCGGTACCCGAGCCCGCGCCGTTCGACCGGGCCACCCAGGAGAAGCGGTCCGCCAAGGCGGAGCGGGAACTGGCCCTGCTGGGCAAGGTGAACCCGCTGGCGCTGGAGGAGTTCGCGGCGCTGGAGGAGCGGTACAAGTTCCTCTCCGACCAGCTGGAGGACCTCAAGGCGACCCGGCGCGACCTGCTCACCGTGGTCAAGGACGTGGACGACCGGATCCTGGAGGTCTTCACCTCGGCGTACCACGACACGGCGCGCGAGTTCGAGGAGGTCTTCCGGGTGCTGTTCCCGGGCGGTGAGGGCCGCCTGGTGCTCACCGACCCGGACGACATGCTGACCACCGGCGTCGAGGTGGAGGCGCGCCCGCCGGGCAAGAAGATCAAGCGGCTCTCGCTGCTCTCCGGTGGCGAGCGCTCGCTGACCGCGGTGGCCATGCTGTGCGCCATCTTCCGCGCCCGGCCCAGCCCGTTCTACATCATGGACGAGGTGGAGGCGGCGCTCGACGACGTCAACCTCGGCCGGCTGATCACGCTGCTGCGGCAGCTCCAGGACCGCAGCCAGCTGATCATCATCACGCACCAGAAGCGGACCATGGAGGTCGCCGACGCGCTGTACGGCGTGACCATGCGCAACGGCGTGACCGAGGTGATCAGCCAGCGCCTGCGCCGGGACGACGAGGCCGGGGAGTGACCCGGGCGCGGCCTCCCGTACCTCCGCGCGGCTCTCGGCCGCTGACGTTTCAGCCACCCGTCGGTTCTGTCGCGGCTGGGTGAGCGCCTCCGTACCATCCCGACGATGGTGGGTCTACGGTCCCCTGAGTACCGTCCCGTTTCCGGTTGCGCGCCCCGTCTGCCTGCTTGCCGGCGGGTGGCTGTGTCCAGAATGTCGTAAATGCCGAGACGTCCATAGAGGCTAAAGTCCCGAAATATCAGGACCTCCGGCCCTGGCGCGCCCGGGCCGGATCACTCTCCGGTCGCGCCGTCGATCCGCTCCCGGATGAGGTCCGCGTGGCCATTGTGGCGGGCGTACTCCTCGATCATGTGGACGTAGATCCAGCGCAGCGAGATCGGTTGGCCCTCCCGCCAGCTGTTCGTCTCGTCCAGCCCGTGCCGGGCCGCCGCCTGCCGGGCGTCCTCGCACTGTGCCAGGAACGTCGCCACGACCTCGGCCGCCGGCGCGCTGTCCAGAGCGTCGAAGTCGTCGTCCGGGTGCTCCTCGGTGTAGTAGTACGACGGCTTGCGGGAGCCGTCGAAGCCGCCGAACCAGCCGTTCTCCACGTCGGTCATGTGCCGCAGCAGGCCCAGCAGGGACAGGCTGGACGGCTCGGCCGAGCGCAGCTTGAGCTGCTCCTCGGACAGGTCCTTGCACTTGTGCAGCAGCGTGGCCCGGTGATAGTCCAGCCACGACTCCAGCATCTCCCGCTCCCCGGCCACGGTCGGGGGATCGGTACGGGTCACCTCGCTCAACACCATGGCGCACACCGTACCGATCCCGTCCCGGTTACGTGACTCACCCGGCACACTGGTCTGCCGTGCCGGTACGGCAGCGGTCTGTCAGGATTTCCGGCATGGAGTGGTACTGGTACGTCCTGATCCTTCTCGTCCTCGTCGTCGGTACCACGGCCGGCCTGGTCGCGCCGCGACTGCGTCACCGGTCCGCGCCGCCGCGGCCGGTACCGCCCGCCGAGGCGCCGGAGCAGGACGCGGTCGGTACCGTCGAGGCGCCGCCGGTGATCGAGGCGGCACCGCCGGCGCCAGCGCCCGAGCTGGAGACGCCCGAGCCCACCGCCGGCCGGATGGTACGGCTGCGCGCCCGGCTGTCCCGGTCACAGAGCCTGCTCGGGCGCGGCCTGCTCGCCGTGCTGTCCCGGGACCGGCTGGACGACGAGGCGTGGGAGGAGATCGAGGACAACCTGATCCGCGCCGACGTGGGGGTGGAGGCGACCGCCGAGATCATCGAGCGGCTGCGCGAGCGTACCCGGGTGCTCGGCACCCGTACCGCGAGGGAACTGCGCGACCTGCTCGCCGCGGAACTGGTCGAGGCGCTGGACCCGAAGCTGGACCGGTCGCTGCGCGCCACCCCGCACGGCGAGAACCCGGCGGTGGTCCTGGTGGTGGGCGTCAACGGGTCCGGCAAGACGACCACCTGCGGCAAGATCGCGCGGGTACTCATCGCGGACGGGCACACGGTGCTGCTGGGCGCCGCCGACACGTTCCGCGCGGCCGCCGCCGAGCAGCTGACCACCTGGGCCTCCCGGGTCGGCGCGGAGGTGGTACGGGGCCGCGAGGGCGGTGATCCGGCGGCGGTGGCGTTCGACGCGGTCCGGCGGGGCATCGAGACGCGGGTGGACTCGGTGATCATCGACACAGCGGGCCGGCTGCAGAACAAGGTTGGGTTGATGGACGAATTGGGAAAAGTGAAACGGGTGGTCGAGCGGCACGGTCCGATCGACGAGACGCTGCTCGTGCTGGACGCCACCACCGGGCAGAACGGCCTCGCCCAGGCCCGGGTGTTCACCGAGGTGTCGGACGTGACCGGGGTGGTACTGACCAAACTGGACGGTACCGCCAAGGGGGGGATCGTGATCGCGGTGCAGCGCAAGCTCGGGATACCCGTCAAACTCGTCGGGCTCGGCGAGGGCCCGGACGACCTGGCCCCGTTCGACCCGGTGCAGTTCGTCGACGCGCTGCTCGGTGACGAATGATGGACACCCTCTCCCCGACCCTGCCGTACTTCGCGGCACTTGCCCGAGCCGCGTAGCCTCAGGACACCCGAGGGGAAGGTCGGTCGTCCGTTGACGCAGCAGGAGATCCCGCTCCACGGCGGGAACACCAGCACCGTGGTGCGGGTGGGGGACACGGTCCGCCGCAATGCGGGCCCGTGGACGCCGTCCGTGCACGCCCTGCTGCGCCACCTTGAGTACGTGGGCTTCACCGGCGCCCCGCGTGCGTACGGCATCGACGAGCGGGGCCGGGAGGTGCTGTCCTACCTGGAGGGCGAGTGCGGCTCGTACCCGCTGGGCCCGGACTGGGTGACCGACGAGGCGCTGGTCGCGGTCGCCACCATGCTGCGGATGTTCCACGACGCGCAGTTCGGGTTCCGGCCGCCGCCGAGCGCGGTGTGGCGCTCGTTCGGCCCGCCCCCGCCGGACACCGAGGTGATCTGCCACCACGACGCCGCGCCGCACAACGTGATCTGGCGCCCGGACGGCACGCTCGGGCTGATCGACTTCGACCTGGCCTCGCCCGGCGCGCGCATCTACGACGTGGCGTACGCCGCGTGGACCTGGGTGCCGCTGTTCTCCGACCGGGACTCGTACACGCTGGGCTGGAAGCGCCCCAACCGGCCGCGCCGGCTGCGGCTGTTCGCCGACGCGTACGGGTTGACTCCGCGGGACCGGCACCGGCTGGTGCGTACCATCCGGAAGCGGATCGTGGACCACATCGAGGGGATCCGCCGGATGGCCGCGGTCGGCGAGCCCGCGTTCGTCCGTATCGTACACAAGGGACATCTCCGGCGTCCGGTTCGCGACCTTCGCCTGATCGACTACGAACGCCACATTCTGGAGTACGCGTTGCGCTGAGTCGCCACTCAGTGCAATCGCGCTGTGTACGATCGGCCGTGCGGGTATGGCGGCAATCAGCCGTTCGGCTGTGGGCTCCGACCGATCGCTCTACTGCCCTCGCAGAGTGAGAGTTTCTTCACACGTACGAAACATCAAGTCACGCGGTGGAAACCGCGCATGCACCTTGCGCGAAACAGGCGGCCGAGAAAGTACCGCGCAACCGGCGTTCGGGCGACGCTGCCGCCGCCGGCACGAAGGGAGACTTAGATTAGGAGGGCAGCGTGGTCATCGCTGGTCCACCCGTGTTAGACACCGGCAACACCGCGTGGTTGCTGGCGTCTTCCGCACTCGTTCTGCTGATGACGCCGGGGCTGGCGCTGTTCTACGGCGGCCTCAACCGGTCCAAGAGCGTCCTCAACATGATGATGATGAGCTTCTCGTGTATCGGGCTCGTCTCCGTGTTGTGGCTGCTGTACGGCTTCAGCCTGTCGTTCGGTACCAACTCCAACTCCGGCACCAACAACCTGATCGGCAGCTTTACCCAGTACCTCGGCACCAAGACCTACCCCGCCGAGATCTGGGGGGTGACGAGCGCGGCGCCCAACGGCACGGGCATACCCACGTATGTGGTCCTCGCCTTCCAGATGATGTTCGCGATCATCACGGTCGCGCTGATCAGCGGCTCCATCTCCGACCGTGCCAAGTTCGGCGGCTGGGTGCTCTTCGCGTTCGGCTGGTTCACGCTGGTGTACGTCCCCGTGGCCCACTGGGTCTGGGGCGGCGGCTTCATCGGCGCCAAGCTGCACGCACTCGACTTCGCGGGTGGCACCGCGGTACACATCAACGCGGGTTCGGCGGCCCTGGCCCTGGCTCTGGTGCTGGGCAAGCGGGTCGGCTGGCCGGGCGGCAGCTTCAAGCCGCACAACGTACCGATGGTCGCGCTCGGCGCCGGTCTGCTGTGGTTCGGCTGGTTCGGGTTCAACGCCGGCTCCGAGGTCACCACCGACTCGGTGACCGCGATGGCGTTCGTCAACACCCAGGTCGCCACGGCCGCCGCGCTGTGCGGCTGGTGCATCGTGGAGTGGTTCCGGGACGGCAAGCCGACCATGGTCGGTGCCTCCTCCGGCGCCGTCGCCGGACTGGTCGCGATCACCCCCGCGTGCGGCTTCATCACGCCGTTCGCCTCGGTGCTGCTGGGTCTGGTCGCGGGCGCGGTGTGCGCGTTCGCCACGGCGGTCAAGTTCCGGTTCGGCTTCGACGACTCGCTCGACGTGGTCGGCGTCCACTTCGTTGGTGGCTGGATCGGCTCGCTCTGGATCGGCCTGTTCGCCAGCATCAAGGCCAACCCGAACATCGCGTCGGTCAACGGGGCCAGCAACGGCCTGTTCTACGGCGGCGGGCTCACGCAGATCGGCAGGCAGGCAATCTGTAGCGGCATCGTGACCGTATTCTCCTTCACTGTCGCGTACATCCTCGGTACCGTGATCAACAAGACGATCGGGTTCCGGGTCACCGAGGAGGTCGAGGTCGACGGGATCGACCTGGCCGAGCACGCGGAAACCGCCTACGAGTTCTCGCCGGCCTCCGGCGGAGCTGGTGGTGCCTTCGCCCTGGCGGGCATCGGGGCATCCGGCTCGAAGACCGCACCGGCCAAGGAGGAGTCCGACGCCGAGAAGGTCGCCGGTTAACGTCGTCCGATGGAGGGACTGAGCATGAAGCTGGTAACCGCGGTCATCAAGCCGTACCAGCTCGACGCGGTCAAGGAGGCGCTGCACGCCCTCGGCGTGGCCGGCCTGACGGTCAGTGAGGTACAGGGGTACGGACGGCAGAAGGGGCACACCGAGGTGTACCGGGGCGCCGAGTACACGGTGGAGTTCCTGCCGAAGATCCGGGTAGAGGTGGTCACCGACGAGATCGACGTCGAGAAGATCGTCGACGGTATCGTCACGGCCGCCCGGACCGGGAAGATCGGCGACGGGAAGGTCTGGGTGACTCCGGTCGAGGAGGTCATCCGGGTGCGGACCGGCGAGCGCGGAATCGACGCGCTGTAAAGCAAGTGATCGACAGAGCGGGACTCGGCGCCGCCGCACGCGCTTCGCGTGCGGCGGCGCTCGACATCTGGCTGGCCGGGCTGCTGCCGCGGGTACCCGGCGTGGCGCTGGCCGCGGTCGGTGGGCTGGGCCGGCGCGAGTGCGCCCCGTACGGCGACGTGGACCTGGTGCTGCTGCACGCGGGGGTACCGGAGATCGGCGCGCTCGCGGACAAGCTCTGGTACCCGATCTGGGACGCCCGGGTGGGCCTGGACCACTCGGTACGCACGGTGCCCGAGGCGCTGTCCGTGGCGCACGACGACGTCAAGGTGGCCCTGGGCCTGCTCGACCTGCGGCACCTGGCCGGCGACGCGGGACTGACCGCCGCGCTGCGTACCGGCGCGGTGGAGCACTGGCGGCGGGACAGCGGCCGGGGGCTGCCCGCCCTGCACGAGGCGACCCTGGCGCGCTGGCAGGCGCACGGGGAACTCGCGTTCCTGCTCGAAGGGGACGTCAAGGAGGCCCGGGGCGGGCTGCGGGACATGGTGGTGCTGCGCGGCATCGGCGTGGCCGGCGTGGCCGAGGGGCCGAGGCCGGCGGTACGGGCGGCGCACACCCGGCTGCTCAACGTCCGGGACGCGCTGCACGTGGCGACGGGGCGGCGGGTGGACCGCCTGGTCGCGCAGGAGCGGGATGCGGTGGCGGGGCTGCTCGACCTTCCCGGGGGAGCGCAGCCGGAGCCGGGTCCTGGCGTAGGCGAGCACCCCCGACGGCTTAGCGGCGGGGACGAGTTGCTGCGGCGGATCGCGCAGGACGCGCGCGCGGTGGCGTACGCGATCGACGACGCGTGGCGCTCGGTGGAGCGCTGGCGGGTACGGCGGCGCCAGGGTACGCCCCGGAGCAAGCCGGTCCGTACTCCGATCGGGCGGGACGTGGTGGAGCAGGACGGGGAGGCGGTACTGGCCCGGGCGGCGGTGGGACCGCGGCCCGAGTCGAGCCTCGCGGTACGGGTGGCGGCCACCGCGGCCACCGCCCGGCTGCCCATCGCGCGCCCCACCCTGGAGTGGCTCGCCCGGTTCTGCCCGCCACCGGTCGAGCCCTGGCCGGCCGCCGCCCGGGAGGCGCTGCTCACCCTGCTCGGCTCCGGCCGCGCGCTGGTCAGCACGTGGGAGGCGTGCGACCGGTACGGGCTGGTCAGCGGCTGGCTCCCCGACTGGAGCCGGGTACGCGGGCTGCCCCAGCACAACCCGGTCCATCTGTACACAGTGGACAGGCACCTGGTACAGGCGGCGGCGGAGGCGGCCTCGTTCTCCCGCCAGGTGTCCCGCCCGGACCTGCTGGTGCTCGGCGCGTTCCTGCACGACGTGGGCAAGGGCCTGCCCGGCGACCACAGCACGGCGGGTGCCCCGCTCGCGGGTACGATCGCCGCCTCGCTCGGCCTGCCCCCGCCCGACGTGGCCACCATCGAGAAGCTGGTACGCCTGCACCTGCTGCTGCCCGACACGGCGACCCGGCGCGACGTCACCGACCCGGTGACCATCCGCCGGGTGGCCGACGCCGTGGGCGACGCGGAGACGCTGGACCTGCTGTACGGCCTCACCCGCGCGGATGCCGCCGCGACCGGGCCGGGTGCCTGGTCCACCTGGAAGGGCCGGCTGGTCGCCAACCTGGTCGATCGGGTACGGTCCACTTTGGACACCGGCGAGGTACCGCCACCGCCGGAGATCGATCCGGCGCTGGTGGCGGGCGCGCTGCCCGCGGTACACCTGGACGGGGACCGGGTGGCGGTGGCCGCGGCGGACCGGCGTGGACTGCTCGCCGCGGTGGCCGGGTGCCTTGCCCTGCACCGACTCGACGTGGTGGCCGCGGACGTCTCCACTGTGGATGGTCGAGCGCTGGTCCAATGTGGAGTCGAGCCGCGCTTCGGCACGCCGCCTGACGGGCAGGCGCTGCGTGCCGACCTGCGCCGGGCGGCCGTGGGGCAGCTGCGCCTGGACCGGCTGCGGCGGCCGGCC
>DATEJJ010000221.1:0-3050 GCA_035278125.1 Rugosimonospora sp. | reverse complement strand
AGGGCGACGAGGCGATCGCCGTGGCCGAGGCGGCGTGGGCGGCGGCGCCCGAGGACTTCGACCAGCGGGCCGCGCTGCTGGTCAACCTGGCTGCGGCGTACTACCGCCGGTACCTGCACCGCGGCGACCTGGCCGACCTGAGCCTGGCGGTCATGCACGGGCAGGAGGCGCTGGACGCGGCACCGCAGGGGCACGCCACCCGGATACAGGCACTGACGGTGGCGGCGAGCGCGCTGCTCGCCCTCGCCGACCGATCGGGCCCGGGGCAGCAGGACCAACGGGACGCGGGCCTGCGCTACCTGCTTGAGGCGGGGACGACCCGGCAGCCCGGCGAGGACCAGGCCGAGACACTGGCGCGGATGGCGCAGGCCCTGGTGCGGGTGTACCACGCCGGCGGCGACCGCGACGCCCTGGACCACGGAATCGACGCATGGCGCCGCGTGGTGGCGGAGACGCCCGAGCAGCACCCGGACTACCCGGAGCACGTCGCCGGGTTGGCCCGTGCCGTCCGCGAGCGCTACGACCGGGACGGTACCGCGGCCGACCTCGACCTGGCGATCTCCGGTTTCCGGGTGGTGGCCTCCGGCGAGCCGGACTCCCCGTTCGCGGTGTTCGACCTGGGCTCGGCGCTGGAACGCCGGTACCGGGCCACCGGCGAGGTGGCCGACGCGCGCGAGGCGATCGAGGTGTGGCGGGCGGCCGCCGGTGCCGTCTGGGCGGGCGCGGACCGGATGCCCTCCGCACGCGCCTGGGGCGAGCTGGCCACGGTGCTGGGCGAGGCGGGTACCGGGTTGGCCGGGTACGAGATCGCCGTCGAACTGCTGCCACAGGAGGCGTGGCGCGGGCTGGACCGGGCCGACCGGGAACGGCACCTGCGTACCTGGACCCGCCTGGGTACCGACGCCGCCGCGTGCGCGGTCAGCGCCGGGCGGCCGGAGCGCGGCCTCGAACTGCTGGAGGCCAGCCGCGCGGTGCTGTGGGCGCAGCGCGATGAGGTACGGGCGGATCTGGGCCCGCTGGCCGCCACCCGACCGGAGCTGGCCGAGCGGCTGAGCCGGCTGCGTGACGAGTACGAGCACGACCGGGACCCGGCGACGGTACGCGACCTGGGCGACCGGATCCTGTGGGACCGGGACCTGGTGCAGCGGCGTACCCGGCGCGCCCAGCAGTGGGACGCCGCGGTGGCGGAGGTACGCGCCCTGCCCGGCCACGCGGGTTTCCTGGCACCACCGGACTTCGCCTCGCTCGCGGCCGCCGCGACCGGCGGACCGGTCCTGGTCGTCAACGGCAGCCGGCACCGCTGCGACGTGCTCGCGGTGACGGTGGACGGTGTGCGGGTGGTACCGCTGCCGGACGCGCCGCTTGCCGAGGTACGGTCGCGGGCCGCCGCGTACACCGACCAGATGGTCGAGTACCAGGCCGGGCGGCGGGGCCTGGCCGCCCGGGTACGGCTGGAGAGTCACGTGTCGGGGCTGCTGTCCTGGTTGTGGGACGCGGTGGCCGGGCCGGTGCTGGCGGCGCTCGGCTACCACGGACCACCCGGTACCGGTGCGCCGTGGCCGCGCGTGTGGTGGAGTCCCACGGACGCGTTCGCGGCGTTGCCCCTCCACGCCGCCGGCCACCCTGACTCCACTGTGGACGCCGTACCGGAGCGGGTGGTGTCCTCGTACGCGCCGACGGTACGGTCGCTGGCCGGGTCGGCGGCGGATGCGTGGCCCGCCGGTCCGCACCGGCTCCTGGTCGTCGCGGTACCGGACGCGGCCGGGCTGCCGCCGCTGCCGTACGTGATGCGGGAGGCGGACGTGCTGCGCGGCCTGTACCCGGACCGGCACACGGCGCTGCTCGGGCCGCAGGCCACGGCGGAACGGGTCCGCGAGCAGCTGCCCCGCCACGACTGGATCCACCTCGCCTGCCACGGTGGGCAGCGGGCCGACGATCCCGTGATGGGTGCCCTGCACCTGTCCAGCGGCTCGCTCACCGTCACCGACCTGGGCTGGACCGACCTGGCCGCCATGCAGTTCGCCTACCTGTCCGCGTGCCGTACCGCGACCGGCACCATGAACCTGCTGGACGAAGCGATCCACCCGGCCGCCGCGCTGCGTGTGGCCGGCTGCCGGCACGTGGTCGCCGCGATGTGGGCGGTCAGCGACGACACGGCGGTCGAGGTGGTGTCCGAGGTGTACGGCACCCTCACCGCCGCAGACCGGCCGCCCGGATCAGGCATCGCCGAAGTGCTGCACCGCACGGTACGGCGGATGCGTGCCGAGGACCCGCACGCGCCCACCCGCTGGATACCCTTCATCCACCTCGGACCGTGAAAGGAGACTCCGATGGACGCCGACCACCACGCATACTCGATCCTCAACGACCCGCGGGCCACGGCCGGCACGCGGGTCACCCTCGCGCTGCCGGGGCAGACACCGGTCGAGGAGGCCGCGGACGTGCTCGACGAGGTGTTCCGTACCCAGCCGGGCCTGTCCGTCATCGCGGTGCGGGTAGGTGCCGACACGGCGGCCGTGACCAGCCGGGCACGGGTCCGGGCCCTGCGCGCACCCCAACGCGACCCGGGCGCCGGCGACGGGGCGACCCTGCCCGGGGAGTCGCACCGGTACCGGCTGCTGCGGCTGCGCTGCGCGGTCTGCGGCGCCGAGGAACTGCACCTGCACCTGGACCCCGACGCCCCACCGTCCTGCCCGCACGGGCACGGCGCCCTGGTCCGCACGCCGTGAACGCCAGCGACCTGGCGGACGCCGCCGCCCCGACCGGTAGCCGGTTCCAGCTCGTGAGCTACCTGCCGACCTACGCGGCAACCGTGTTCCTGCTGCTGCTCGTGTGGGCGGGTGCGCCCGGACGGGCGCTGCGGTTCACCCGGGCCTGGCATACCGCCGCCGGGCTCGGGCTGGGCGAAGTCGTGCTCATCGCACTGGTCGTCACGCTGGTGGCCGTGTTGTCGCACCCCTTGCAGCTGCGGACGGTACGCCTGCTGGAGGGTGACTGGCCGCGCCCGGCGCAGCCGCTGACCCGCGCGGCCCGCCACCGGCAGCAGCGAC
>DATEJJ010000220.1:0-6496 GCA_035278125.1 Rugosimonospora sp. | reverse complement strand
GGCGTACAGGGTGACCTCCCGCGCCCCGAGCGCCCGGGCGGCGGCCAGGGCGGCGCGCGCGGTACCGCCGGCGCCCAGGATCGCCACCCGCTCCACAGTGGACAGCCCGACCGTACCCAGCGCGTCCACCATCCCGGGCGCGTCGGTGTTCGTGGCGTACCAGCCGGTACCCTGGCGTACCAGCGTGTTGGCGGCACCCAGCGCGGCCGCGACCGGGTCCACCTCGTCGGCCACGACGAGCGCCTCCGCCTTGAGCGGCATGGTCAGCGAGAGCCCGGCCCACTCCGGGCCCAGCCGCCCGACCAGCGGGGCCAGCTCCACCTCAGCGCACTCGACCGCGGTGTACGACCAGCCGGACAGCCCGGCCGCCGCGTACCCGGCGTTGTGCAGCACCGGGGACAGCGAGTGGCCGACCGGCTTGCCCAGTACGGCGGCGCGGCGTGTCGGCGCCGCGTCAGCAGCGGCTGGCCGAGACGCCATTGGCGATCGCCTTGTTGATGAGCTGGCAGAACTGCGGGAGGGACGCGGCGAACGCGGCGTGGCCGGCCTTGTCGATCGCCAGGAAGTAGACGTTGTTGTTCTTCGGCGCGGGGACCATCGCGGCCTGGAGTGCCTCCTGGCCGGGGTTGCTGATCGGCCCGATCGGCATGCCCGCCTTGTCGTGCGTGTTGTACGGGTCCTTCGGGTCGTGCAGCTGCGAGTTGCGCAGCGCGCCGGACGCCTGCGGCTTCTGGCCGGAGATGCGCAGCCAGTAGTTGACCTCGCTGTCCAGGCCCAGGCAGGAGCACGGGAACTTGCCGGTGTACACCCGGTTGTAGAGCACCCGCGTCACCCCGGCCATGTCCGGGGCCAGCGCCTCCACCTGCGCGATCGAGGCCCCGATCAGCGCCTCGTACGGCGAGATGTTCAGTGTCTTCTGCACCGTGTCGACAAAGCCCATCTGCGTGGTGACATCGAGGAACTTCTTCACCATCGTGCTGAGCATGTCCTTGGCGGTGGCGTGCGGGTCGAACTCGTACGTGGCCGGGAAGAGGAAGCCCTCCAGCGACGGCGGCTTCTGCGCGGGCTTGCCGTCGCCGCGGTGGTACCAGAAGTCCGGCACGCCCAGCCCGATCGGATCCTTGGCCGCCGCGACGAAGTCGGCCACCGGGATGTGCGACGCCTTGGACAGCAGGGCGTACACGTCCAGCGTGATCGTGCCCTCCGGGATCGTCACCTTGGTGGATACCTTGTTGACCAGGGTGCCGTCCTTGCCGCGCGCCAGCAGCATGTCCAGCGCGAGGCTCGCCTTCATCTGCAGGCGCAGGCGGTAATAACCGGCTTCGATGTTCCGCGAATTGTTGTTCGCGTTGGCGGCGTTGATGAACGCCTTGGCGCTGCGTACCACGTGGGCGGCGTAGAGGTTGTTGGCGATGTCCGTGGCCGAGTCGCCGCTCTGCACCTGCACGTCGACCTGGCCGGTTCCAGCGCCGGGATAGTCCTTCACGGTGAAGTACTTGCGGACCACGCTCACGCCCAGCCAGCCGGCCACCCCCAGCGCGGCGAGCAGCACGAGTGCCATGAACAACGCGACGAACGACCGGCCGCGCCGCTTCGGCTTCCGCGGCTTGGGCTTGCCACCCCGCCCGCGACGGTGCCGCGAGCGGCCGCGCTCGTACTCGTCGAACCCGAGGTCAAGCTCGTCGATCATGTTGTCCGCCTCCGCCGCGAGTCGAGCCAGACCTGCAGGATCTCTACCGCAGCTGCCTGGTCGACCACCGCTTTCTGGCGCCGTCCTCGGACGCCTTGCTCGGACAGCCTACGGGAGGCGAGGACCGTAGACATCCTCTCGTCTGAGAGCTGTACCGGCACCGGGGCGATGACCTGTGCCAATGACTCAGCGTAATTACGAGAATCCGCGGCAGCCGGGCCCTCCAAGCCGCGCAGATTGACCGGAAGTCCCACGATGACCGCGACAGCCTCGTACTCGCGGACCAGGGCGGCCAGCCGGGGGAGGTCACCCTGCCCCCGGGCCAACGTCACTAAGGGTGTTGCCAGGATTCCGTACGGATCGGATACCGCGACCCCGACCCGGACCTTGCCGACATCGACGCCGAGGCATACCCCGGGCCGGTCCCGGGTCACGCGGCGGCGATCGCCTTCTCGACGGCGGCCAGCAGGTTCGGCGCCTCCTGGGCCGGCACACCGCCGCCCTGGGCCAGGTCGGGGCTGCCACCGCCGCGCCCGGACAGGGCACCCTTGACCAGGGCCGACGCGGACAGGCCGCGGTCACGCCCGGCGCCGTTGACGGCCACGACCAGGGCGGCCTTGCCGCCCGCGCGCGACGCCACCGCCACCACGGCCGCGCGCGAGGCCGGGATGCGGCCCCGGATCTCCTGCGCGAGGGTACGCACATCATTGGCGGATGTGCCGTCGGGCACCTCGGTCGCCACGTACGCCACCCCGTTCACGTCCCGCGCGGCGTCGGCCAGGCCGCCAGCGTTGGCGAGCACGAGCTGGGCGCGCAGCTTCTCCAGCTCCTTCTCCGCGTCGCGCAGCGCGGCCACGGTCTGCTCCACCCGCTCGGCCACCTGCTCGCCGGGTACCCGGTACAGCTCGGCCAGGCGGGCCACCAGCACGTGCTCCTTGGCCAGGTAGTCGAAGGCGTCGATACCGACCAGCGCCTCGACGCGGCGTACCCCCGCGCCGATGGACGACTCGTGCAGGATCTTGACTAGGCCGAGCTGGCCGGAGCGGGCGGCGTGGGTACCGCCGCACAGCTCGCGGGCGTAGTCGCCGACCTCCACGACCCGTACCTCGTCGCCGTACTTCTCGCCGAACAGCGCCATCGCGCCCAGCCGCCGCGCCTCCTCCTGCGAGGTGATGAACGCGTGCACCTCCAGGTCGCTCATGGTGACCTCGTTGACCTGCTGCTCCACGTCCCGCAGCACGCTGGGCGGTACCGCCTGCGGGGTGTTGAAGTCGAACCGCAGCCGGCCCGGCGCGTTCAGCGAACCCGCCTGCGTGGCCGACTCGCCGAGGAAGTTCCGCATGGTCTGGTGCACCAGGTGGGTCGCCGTGTGCGCCCGGGAGATCGCCCGGCGCCGCCGTACGTCGATCTCGGCCAGCGCCTCGTCGCCCACCTTGACCCCGCCCCGGGTGACCCGGGCCTTGTGCACGTACAGCCCCGGTACCGGCTGCTGCACGTCGAGCACCTCCAGCGCGCCGCCGGCCGTGGTGATGGTGCCCGTGTCCGGCTGCTGCCCGCCACCCTCCGCGTAGAACGGGGTGGCGTCGAGTACCAGCTCGACCAGGTCACCCTCGCCGGCCTCGACCAGCCCGTTGCCGCCCCCGCCGAGCAGGCCCCGGATCCGCGACTCGCGGGACACCTCGTGGTACCCGGTGAACTCGGTGCGGCCGCTGTCCTCCAGCACCGTCCGGTACGCGGACAGGTCGATGTGCCCGGTCTTGCGCGCCTGCGCGTCGGCCTTGGCCCGGCGGCGCTGCTCGGTCATCAGCCGCTGGAAGCCCTCCTGGTCCACCGCCAGGCCCTGCTCCGCCGCGATCTCCAGGGTCAGGTCGATCGGGAACCCGTACGTGTCATGCAACAGGAATGCCTTGTCCCCGGCGAGCGCCGGGCGGCCCGCCTCCCTCGTCTCCGAGATCGCGAGATCCAGGATGGTGGTCCCCTGCCGCAGTGTGGCCAGGAACGCCTCCTCCTCGCCGTACGCGTACTGGGAGATGCGCTCGTAGTCGTCGGCCACCTCGGGGTACGACGGGGCCATGCAGTCCCGGGCGACCGGCAGCAGCTCCGGCAGGGCGGGAGCCTGCCAGCCGAGCAGCCGCACCGCGCGTACCGCCCGGCGCAGGATCCGGCGCAGCACGTACCCGCGGCCCTCGTTGGACGGGGTGACCCCGTCCCCGATCAGCATGAGCGAGCTGCGCACGTGGTCGGCGATCACGCGCAGCCGTACGTCGTCGGGGTGCGACTGGTTGGCCGCGTGCCCGGAGTGCGCGCCGTAGACCTTGCCGGTCATGCTGGCCGCGCGGTCCAGGACGGGCTTGACCTCGTCGATCTCGTACATGTTGTCGACGCCCTGGAGGATCGAGGCGATCCGCTCCAGGCCCATGCCGGTGTCGATGTTCTTCGCGGGCAGTTCGGAGACGATGCGGAACTCCTCTTTGCTCCGCACGTCGGTGATCTCGTACTGCATGAAGACGAGGTTCCAGTACTCCAGGTAGCGGTCCTCGTCGACCTCCGGGCCGCCGTCCGGGCCGTAGGAGGGGCCGCGGTCGTAGTACAGCTCGGAGCACGGGCCGGCCGGGCCCGGGATACCCATCGACCAGTAGTTGTCCTTCTTGCCGCGGCGCACGATCCGCTCGGCGGGTATCCCCGTCTTCCGCCAGATGTCGATCGCCTCGTCGTCGTCCAGGTAGACGGTGACCCAGATCCGCTCCGGGTCCAGCCCGAAGCCGCCCTGCCCGGCCGGCTTGGTGGACAGCTCCCAGGCCAGCGGGATGGCGCCGCCCTTGAAGTAGTCGCCGAACGAGAAGTTGCCGTTCATCTGGAAGAACGTGCCGTGCCGGCTGGTCTTGCCGACCTCGTCGATGTCCGGCGTGCGGATGCACTTCTGAACGCTCACGGCGCGCGGGAACGGCGCCGGTTGCTGGCCGAGGAAGTACGGGACGAACTGCACCATGCCCGCGTTGACGAACAGCAGGTTGGGGTCGTCGATCGCGGGCAGCGGGGCACTGGGTACCACCGTGTGCCCGTTCGCCTCGAAGTGGGCCAGGAACCGGCGCTTGATCTCCGCGGTTCTCATCGGCGCGGCTTACCTTCCTCGAATTCGTAGTCGTCCACGTCCAGCGAGAGCTCGTCGTCGTCCAGCGCGACCCCGTCGGCGAACGCGGCGTGGATCTCGTCTTCCCGCTCGGCCATGCCCTCGCGGACGTCCTCCACAAAGCTACGGACCGATCCGACGATCCCGCCAGCGGTATCCCGCGCGGCCGCGGCCAGGCCCCCCGGGCTCAACGATTGCGCCTTCTTCGAGACCGCGCGCACCACCAACGCGCCGACCGCGAGGCCGATTCCCAGCCACAGCACCCGCTTCATGACCGCTCCCTGTCCGCTCGTATCCGGATCCGGCTCACCGGGCGCGCCGGGCCGCCCGGCGCCGGTCCTTCAGCTCGGCGCGTACCTGCTTCTCCTCGTCGGCCTTGCGCCGCGCGACGGCCGCCTTGCGTACCCCGTAGCTGAACGCCGCCACCTTGACCAGCGGGTTGGCCGCGGCGGCGGTGACCACGGTGGCCAGGTTCGCCACGTTGGCGGTCACCGTCTGCGCGTGCCCGGTGATCGTGTCCAGCCGCTCCAGTTGCAGGTTGACGCCGTCCAGCGAGGTCTGTACCTGCGTCAGCGCGGTGTTCACGTTGTCCACGGTGACGTTGACGTTGCCCAGCAGGGGCCCGGTGCGCTCGGCGAGGTCGTTGATCGCCTTGGTCGCGGCGTCCACGGTGCGGGCCAGCCGGACGATCGGTACGGCGAGCACCAGCACCAGCATGACGAACGCGCCCGCGGCGATCAGGGCCGCGATATCTCCACCGGACACCCTTGTCCCCTTCCTACCCGCGACGCGCTGTGGGCTCGCTCTGTCGACGTGCAGACCCTACCGTCCGTTATGCGAGCACACACTTCGGCCGGCGAACTTCGCGCGCCGGGCCCGTGGGACTACTGGTGCCAGCGTGGATCCGCCCGGTTGCCCACCTTAACGGTCACCTGCGACAGCGGACACGCCGCGGTCACCGGCCCGGTCCGGCTGGGCGGTACGGCCGGCGGCGCCGACGGTACCGACTCCACCTCGTTCGAGGGGACCACCATCGATGGACCCGGGTTGGGTCCGCCCAGCTGGGAGGTGTTGCAGTCGGCGTCGCGGGCCCACAGGTCCAGCACGTACTGGTCGCGCTGCCAGCACGTGTACACGCCGGTACGCGCGGTCGGGCACCTGCCGTCCGTCACCCGAGCCCAGCCCGCCGTACGCAGCGCACCCTCGAACGCCGCGTCGGTCTGCGCCGTGTTCCGGCCGGACTGCACCACCCGCTCGTGCAGCGCGCAGGTCTGCACGCAGTACCGGTTGCCGCTGGGCGTGTCCTCGTGGGCCAGCTGCGCCCAGCCGGGTACGTCCAGCGCGTCCAGGGCGGCGTACACCGGGTCGTGGCCGGAGTCGCGCAGCAGGAACAGCACCGGCAGTATCCCGAGCAGCACGACGGACAGCCCGGCCAGCAGCAGCGCGACCGCCTGCCCGCGTGGCCGCCCGACCTCCCCGCCCGACCACCGGTCCCCACCCTCCAGCGGGAGATCGTCGCGCTCGGGCGCCGCATGGTGCCCCATCCCCGCCGTCGGTACCGCGGCCCGCCCGGGCGGTTGGGCCGCTCGCGGTGGTGGTGCGGTACCCGGATACCCGGCCATCGGGTTGGGGCCGCCGGGGCCCCTGCCCGGGCCGGGACCGAGCGGCCCGCCGGC
>DATEJJ010000219.1:0-5649 GCA_035278125.1 Rugosimonospora sp. | reverse complement strand
CGTGTCCACCGGCACCGCGCCGTCCTCGGTCAGCGGGCCGCTGGCCAGCCGCACCTGCGCGCCCGCCGGCAGCGCGACCGGCTCGGCGCCCAGGTTCGTCACCACCAGCACGTCGCCGTTGCGCGCCGCGACCACGTCCGCGCCCAGGTCCACCCAGGCCAGCGAACCGGCGCCCAGCCGCCACTCGCGGCGCAGCCGCAGCGCCTGCCGGTACAGCTCGTAGGTGGAGCCGGGTACGCCGCGCTGGCGGTCCAGTGCGTACCGCGCCCACGCCGCCGGCTGCGGCAGCCAGCTCGCCGGACCGGGGCCGAACCCGTACGAGGGCGCGTCCGCGACCCAGGGCAGCGGTACCCGGCAGCCGTCCCGGCCCCGGACCAGGTGGCCGGAGCGGAGCCAGGTGGGGTCCTCGCGCGCCTCGTCGGGCAGCCAGATGTCCTCCGGCAGCCCCAGCTCCTCCCCCTGGTACAGGTAGGCGGCGCCGGGCAGGGCCAGGATGAGCGTGGTGGCCGCCCGCGCCCGGCGCAGCCCCAGCTCCTGGTCGGGCGGCGGGTCACCGGCGCCGATCCCGTGCGGCAGCACCTCGTCGGCCGGGTACCCGAGCCGGGACGGGTGGCGGATCACGTCGTGGTTGGACAGCACCCAGGTGGTCGGCGCACCGACCGAGTCCGCGGTACGCAGCGAGGTGGCGATCGCCTCGCGCTGGTCCCCGGGGCGCCACGGGGTACGCAGGTAGACGAAGTTGAACGCCTGGTGCATCTCGTCGGGGCGGATGTACCGGACCAGGCGCTCGGCCGGCGCTACCCACGCCTCCGCGACAAGGATCCGATCCCCGGCATACAGGTCCAGGATCTTCCGCCAGCTCTGGAAGATCTCGTGTACCCCGTCCTGGTCCCACATCGGACCGGTGCGCAGCCCCTCCTCCGCGCTGGAGGTGGGGATCTGCGACGCGTCCCACTCCGGCAGGCCGGCCGCCTTCACCAGCCCGTGCGCGACGTCCACCCGGAAACCGTCCACGCCGCGGTCCAGCCAGTACCGCAGGATGTCCTCGAACTCCCCGCGTACCTCGTCGTTGCACCAGTTGAGGTCGGGCTGGCCGGAGTCGAACAGGTGCAGGTACCACTGCCCGTCCGGCACCCGGCTCCACGCCGGGCCGCTGAACACCGACAGCCAGCCGTTGGGCGGCTCGGCGCCGTCCGGGCCCTTGCCGTCGCGGAACATGTACCGGGCCCGCTCCCGGCTGCCCGGCGCGGCCGCGAGCGCCGCCTGGAACCACGGGTGCGCGCGGGACGTGTGGTTGGGCACCAGGTCCACGATGACCCGCAGCCCGCGCGCGTGCGCGGCGCCGATCAGCGCCTCCGCGTCGGCCAGCGTGCCGAACAGCGGGTCGACGTCCCGGTAGTCGGCCACGTCGTAGCCCGCGTCGGCCTGCGGCGAGCGGTAGAACGGGGACAGCCACAGGGCGTCCACGCCCAGCTCCACCAGATGGTCCAGGCGGCCGATCACGCCGGGCAGGTCGCCCATGCCGTCGCCGTTCGCGTCCGCGAACGAGCGCGGGTACACCTGGTAGATCACGGCATGGCGCCACCACGGCGCGTCGGTCGGGTCGGCGGGGTGGATGAGCACGGAAGTCAGGGCTGCCTCCTAGGTTGCGGCTGTCGACGGGACAGCTGAGGTCGATCGGCGCGGCGGCGCGGTGGACTCGCGCACCACCAGCCTCGTGGGCAGCAGCACCGGCCCCTTCGGCGGCGCCGCCCGGCCCAGCAGCGACTGCAACAGGGTAACCGCGGCCAGGCGCCCCTGCTCGGCCGCGGGTTGCGCGACCGTGGTGAGGCCGAGGGCGGCGGCCACGTCGTGGTCGTCGATGCCGACCACACTCACATCATCGGGTACCCGCAGCCCCGCCGCCCGCAACGCGCGCATCGCGCCGATCGCGATCTCGTCGCAGGCCGCGAACACCGCGGTGGGCGGCGAGCCGCGGCGCAGCAGCTCCTCGGTGGCCCGCTCGCCGCCGGCGACGCTGAACTCCGCCTCCACATCCAGGGCGGGATCGGCGGGTACGCCCGCCGCGGCCAGCGCGTCGCGGTACCCGGCGCGCCGCTCCACGTGCGTGGTGAACGCGAGCTCGTCGCGCGGATCCCCGGAGATGTGCGCGATCCGGGTGTGCCCGAGCGAGAGCAGGTGCTCGGTCGCGGTACCCGCGGCGGCGGTGTCGTCGATGCGGATGCTCGGCCAGCCCGGCACCGGCGTACCGGAGCTGACCGTGACGCCGGGCAGCGCGAGTCCGGCCAGCGCGTCGAAGTCCGTCTCCGCCAGCGGCGTGGCGACCAGCATCACGCCGTCCACCCGCTTGTGCAGGGAGTGGGTGTGCAGCAGGTTCCGGCGTACCTGCTCCCGCCCGCCCAGGTTGTACAGCAGCACGTCCAGCCCCGCCTGGTACAGCGTCTCCTCCACCGCCTCCACCACGGTGGCGAAGAACCACCGGGTGATCCGCGGTACCACCACGCCCACCGCGCCGGTACGCCCGCCGGCCAGGCGGGACGCGCTGGGCGACGCGACGTAGCCCAGCGCGGCGGCCGCGGCGGCCACCCGGGTGCGCGTCTCCTCCGCGACCACCGGCAGGCCGCGCAGGGCCCGCGAGACGGTGGCGGTGGAGACGCCCGCCAGCTTCGCCACGTCATCGATCTTCGCCATGATCGGAGCCTGTTCAGCCCGCGTGGACTGGTGACCTCCCGGAGGTGTTGGGTGCCTCAGCCCTTCACGGAGCCGGCCAGCAGGCCCCGCACGAAGTAGCGCTGCAGCGAGAAGAACACGATCAGCGGAATGATCATCGAGACGAACGCGCCCGCGGTGAGCAGCTCCCAGTTGCGCCCGAACGACCCGGCCAGCTGCGCCAGGCGGACGGTCAGCGGCGAGACCTCGGGGCCGCCGCTGGTGAAGGTGAGCGCGACCAGCAGGTCGTTCCACACCCACAGGAACTGGAAGATGGCGAACGAGGCGAGTGCCGGCGCGGCGAGCGGCAGCACGATGGTACGGAAAATCTTGAAGTGGTTGGCCCCGTCCACCATCGCCGCCTCCATCACGTCCCTGGGCAGCTGGGCGATGAAGTTGTGCAGCAGGAAGACGGCCAGCGGCATGGCGAACATGGTGTGCGACAGCCACACCGGCGCGTAGCTCTGGCCGGCGCTCAGCCCGGTGCTGTTGTAGATGCGCAGCAGCGGGATCAGCGACATCTGGATCGGTACCACCTGCAGCGCGAATACCAGGAAGAAGAGGGCGTCGCTGCCCCGGAACCGTACCCACGCCAGCGCGTACGCCGCCATCGACGCGATCGCCAGCGGGAAGATCGTGGCCGGGATGGTGATGGCCAGCGAGTTCACGAAGAACGGCATCAGGCCGCCGCTGGAGCCGAAGCTGTTCTGGAACAGGATCGTGCGGTAGTTGGCGAAGGTGAAGGCGGGGTGCACGAACACCGTCCACCAGCCCGTGTTGTTCACGTCCGAGGCCGGGCGCAGCGACGTGACCAGCAGGCCGAACGTCGGGAGCGTCCAGAGGAACGTGAGCACGAGCATGAACAGAGACGCGAGCGGGCTGCTGAACGACTTGCGGATCTTCTTCACCGCGGAGCCGGGTACCGGCTTGGCGGCATCGCGCTCGACGCTCTTCTGGCTGAGGACTGCATCGGTCATCGCGTCGCACGCTCCCTGCGCAGTTGGACGATGTTGTAGCCGACCAGCGGCAGGACGGCGAGGAACAGGATCACCGCGAGGGTGGCGCCCCGGCCGGAGTTGTACTGCTCGAACGACTGCGAGTACATCTCGTTGGACAGCACCTGGGTACCGAAGTTGCCGCCGGTCATGGTGCGGATGATGTCGAACACCTTCAACGTGGTGATCATGATCGTCGTCAGTACCACGATCAGCGTGTTGCGGATCATCGGAACGGTGACGAACGCGAACAGCTTGCCGCCGCGGGCGCCGTCCACCCGCGCCGCCTCGATGATCTCCGTCGGGATGGCCTTGATGGCGGCGGACAGCACCACCATGGCGAACCCGGTCTGGGTCCAGATCATGATCACCATGAGCAGGAAGTTGTTCAGCGGCGAGGAGAGGATCCAGTTCGGCGGGTTCTTCCAGCCCAGCGCCATCACCACCTGGCTGAGCAGGCCGATCTGCGGGTTGGACGGGTCCCGCGCCTCGTACACGAAGCGCCAGATGAAGCTGGCCCCGACGAACGAGATGGCCATCGGCGCGAAGATGACGGACTTGTAGACGGCCTCCCGTTTGAGCCGGTCGACCAGTAGCGCCACGATCAGCCCGAGCCCGGTCGTGACGACCGGCACGATGAGGATCCAGAGCAGCGTGTTGAGCAGTACCTCGTGCGTGATGTAGTCCGTGGTGAAGGCCCACGTGTAGTTCTTCGCACCCAGGTAGACGTTGCCGTCCTGGTTGTAGAAGCTCAGGTACACGGTGCGCAGCGCGGGGAAGATGAGGCCGACGAGCACCAGCAGCATCGCCGGGCCGAGGAAGACGAGGATCGTCAGCGGGCGGGAGAACCGGCCGGTGGCCCGGCCGGCGGCGAAGAAGATGAGCAGCAGCACGGCGAGGAAGCCGGCCACCGCGCCGATCATGTTGATGAATTTGGTCGCGGCGTCGGACGCCGTACTCGCCAAAACCACGTGTTCGGCGGACATGTTCGTCATCCCCTCCTTTCCGGGTTTGGCGGAGCAGGGCACGGCCTCAGGACGGGGCGGCGCCGGGGTGGGGTGGGGTTGGTCGCGGCCCGGCCGGATGGCCGGGCCGCGACCGATCTGCCTTACGTTCCCGGGCGGCGGCGGTCCCCCGCCGCCGCCCACTGTCCACTCAGGACGGCCAGGAGGCGTCGATCGCCTTGGCCACCGCGTCGATGGACTTGCCGGAGCCGAACAGCGCGGTGAACTCGTGCCACTCCGAACCGGCACCCACGGCGGCCGGCATCAGGTCGGACGCGTCGAACCGGAACGTCGCGTTCGGGTCGGTCAGGTACTTCGCCGAGATCTGGTCGATCGGGTCGGTGTACGTGGCCGGGTCGACACCCTGGTTCGCGGACACCCAGCCCGGTGCGACCTTGATACGGCTGGTCGCCCAGTCGGACGTGGACAGGTAGTTCTGCACCGCCTGTACCTCGGGCCGGCTGGAGAAGGCGGTCAGGAACTCGCCGCCACCCTCGACCGGGGTCTGCACCGAACTGCTGATGCCCGGCAGGTAGAAGGCGAAGACGTCGCCGTCCGCGGCCACCTTGGTGCCCTTGGCCCACTGCGCCTCGTAGAACGACGCCTGCTGGAGCATGAAGCACTTCCCGGACAGGATCGGCGTACCGGCCGCCTGGAACGTGGTGGTCGCGATCGTCTTGACGTCACCGAAGCCACCGTTGACGTACTTCGGGTTCAGCATCCAGCCCTGCAGCGTCTGGAGGGCCTGCATGATCGGCGGGTCGCTGAACTTGACGTCGTGGCTGACCCGCTTGTCGTACGTGTCGCCGCCCGCCTGGCGCAGCACGATCTCTTCCAGCCAGTCGGTGGCCGGCCAGCCGGTCGCCGTACCCGAACCGATGCCGCCGCACCACGGCTTGGCCTTACCGGCGGCCGCGATCTTGTCGCTCAGCGCCATCATG
>DATEJJ010000218.1:0-9645 GCA_035278125.1 Rugosimonospora sp. | reverse complement strand
ACTGCCGCTGGCGGCGCTGGCCGCCCCCTCCCCCGCCTCCGGCCGGCCCCTGCTCACCGAGGCGGCCGGGCACAACCCGGTGGGCTTCTTCGCCGCGCTGGTGCGCTGCCTGCTGCCCCCGCTGTTCGCCCTGCTCGACCTCGGGGTGGCGCTGGAGGCGCACGGCCAGAACACGCTGGTGGTGCTGCGCGCCGGGCGGCCGGTCCGGCTGCTGTACCGGGACATCGGCGGGGTGCGGCTGCACCCGGGGCGGCTGCGGCGCGCCGGCGTCGAGCCGCCCGACCTGCACGGCGCTTTGCGCACCGACGACCCGGAGGAGCTGCGCACCAAGCTGGTGGCGGCGGTACTGTCCACAGTGGTCGGTGAGTTGGTCGCGGTGCTGGGCCGGGAGTACGGCACCGAGCCCGGGGTGCTGTGGCGGATCGTCGCGGGTACGGTGCGGGCGGCGCGGCTGGACCGGACGGACGCGGCGGCGCTGTTCGGGCCGTACCTGCCGGTCAAGGCGCTGACCGCGATGCGGCTGGCCGGCCAGCCGCTGGACGACATCTGGGCCCGGGTGCCCAACCCGCTGGCCGGGCTGCGCTGACCGGCCGGGCACAATCCCCGCATGATCCCTGACCGGGTGGTGGCCGCGCTGCGGCCGGCGGCGCGGCCGGTCTGCGCGTACGTGTACGACACCGGCGAGCTGCGCGCCCGGGCCCGGGCGGTACGCGACGCGCTGCCGCCCTCGGCCCGCCTGCTGTACGCGGTGAAGGCGAACGGGCACCCCGACCTGCTGGGGGCGCTCACCTCCACGGTGGACGGTCTGGAGGTGGCCTCGGGCGGCGAACTGGAGCTGGCGGAATCCGCCGGCGCCCGGCATCTCGCGTTCGGCGGGCCGGCCAAGACCGACACGGAGCTGCGCGCGGCGGTGGCGGCGGGTGCCACGGTCAACGTGGAGAGCGTGCTGGAGCTGCGCCGGCTGGCGCTGGTCGCGGCCGGCCGGCGGGTACCGGTGGCGCTGCGGGTCAACCGGACCGGTGGGGTGGCCCTGCCGGGCAGCCACCAGATGGCCGGTACCCCGACCCCGTTCGGCATCGACGAGGGGCGGCTGCCCGAGGCGGTGGCGGTGGCCGCCGGGCTGCCCGGGGTCGAGCTGGTCGGGCTGCACCTGCACGCGGTCTCCAACAACCTGGACGCGGCCGCGCACGCGGCGTTCGTCCGGGACGCGCTGGCCTGGTCGGCCGGCACCGGGCTGCGGCCGGGCAGCGTGAACGTGGGCGGCGGGTTCGGCGTGGACTACACCGGCGGCCGGGCGTTCGACCTGGCGGCGCTGCGGGACGGGCTGGCCGGGGTACCGGCCGCGCCCCGGCTGGTCTTCGAGCTGGGCCGGTACCTGGCCGCCGGCGCCGGCTGGTACGCGGCCGAGGTGCTCGACCTGAAGTACACCCACGGGCGCTGGTTCGCGGTGCTGCGCGGCGGTACCCACCACTTCCGGCTGCCCGCCGCCTGGGGGTACAGCCACCCGTTCGAGGTGCTGCCGGTGGCACGGTGGGACTACCCGTTCGACCGGCCCGAGGTGGCCGGCGTGCCGGTGGACGCGGTCGGCGAGCTGTGCACGCCACGGGACGTGCTCACCCGGGGGCAGCGGGTGGACCGGCTACGCGCGGGCGACGTGCTCGTGTTCGGCAACGCGGGCGCGTACGGCTGGGACATCTCGCACCACGAGTTCCTGCGGCACCCGTACCCGGAAATGATCGTGATCTGACAGCGCCCGGGACGGATTGATGTTGCTCATCGGGGCTACTCTCGGTGTGCCGCGCGCCCTGGCGGCCAGGAACACCCTGTGACCGCGAAAATGACCCTAAGTAATATCGGACGCGCTGTCCGACGCGGATGCGTCGATCGGCCGCATTGTTCTCAACCGAACAGCTGATTTTCCCAAGTTCATGCCAGAACCTGCTCGAAGTCGCGTGGTAAAGGTTGGTAACGTGCCTCACTGGTCATGTGAGCCTTAACACAGACGCGTATCATGAGATCAAGCACACAGCACAGCGAAGAAGACCACCCCTCGACCCAGACGTAAGCCGGAGACCCCCGATGTGCCAGCACCAGCCGACCTGCCCGAGCGCCGACGCCGTCGACCGGGATGCCGCCCGCGTACTAGCGTCGTTCCCCGAGCAAGGCTGGAGCCTGCTCTGCAACGGTGTCATCTGCTTTGACGACACCGGTGAGCTGCTCCCTGACGGCAGCACCATCGAACCGCACCGGGGCCCCGCGCCCCACAGTCTGATGGCCGCCTGACGCTGTCCGGCTACCCCGCCGCGTAAGCTTCGGGCGGCGGGCAGGAACAGACCAGATTGCGGTCACCGTACGCTCCGTCGATGCGGCGTACCGGCACCCAGTACTTACCCTCGGTGGTCCCCGACGGGTACGCGGCCACCGTCCGTGAGTACGCGTGCGCCCACTCGTCCCCGGTCACCATCGCCGCCGGGTGCGGCGCGTTCGCCAGCGGGTTGTCGGATGCCGGCCACTCGCCCGACGCGACCTTGTCGATCTCGCCCCGGATGGCGATCATCGCGGCCACGAACCGGTCCAGCTCGGCCAGGTCCTCCGACTCGGTCGGCTCCACCATCAGCGTCCCGGCCACCGGGAACGACATCGTCGGCGCGTGGAAGCCGTAGTCGATCAGGCGCTTCGCCACGTCCTCCACGGTCACCCCGCTGGCCTTGGTGATCGGCCGCAGGTCGAGGATGCACTCGTGGGCCACCAGGCCCTTGTTCCCGCTGTAGAGCACCGGGTAGTGCTCGCGCAGCCGGGCGGCGACGTAGTTGGCGGCCAGCACCGCCGCGCCGGTCGCCGCGGCCAGCCCGTCCGGGCCCATCATCCGCAGGTACGCCCAGGAGATCGGCAGGATCCCCGCCGAACCGAGCGGCGCCGCGCTCACCGCGTGCGTGTCGGTGGAGTGCGGGTCTCCCGGCAGGTACGCCGCCAGGTGCGCGCGCACCGCGACCGGGCCCACCCCGGGGCCGCCGCCGCCGTGCGGGATGCAGAACGTCTTGTGCAGGTTCAGGTGCGACACGTCCGCGCCGAACTGGCCCGGCTTGGCGAAGCCGAGCAGCGCGTTGAGGTTGGCGCCGTCCACGTACACCTGGCCACCGGCCTCGTGCACGCGGGCGCAGATCTGCGCGATCGCGGTCTCGTACACGCCGTGCGTGGACGGGTACGTCACCATGATCGCGGCGAGCCGGTCGGCGTGCTCGGCCACCCGCCGCTCCAGGTCGGCCAGGTCCACGTTGCCGTCCCCGTCGCAGGCCACCACGACCACCCGCATGCCCGCCATCACGGCGCTGGCCGCGTTGGTGCCGTGCGCGCTGGACGGGATCAGGCACACGTCCCGGTGCGCCTCGCCCCGGTCCCGGTGGTACCCGCGGATGGCCAGCAGCCCGGCCAGCTCACCCTGGGAGCCGGCGTTGGGCTGCACGCTCACCGCGTCGTACCCGGTCACCTCGGCCAGCCACGCACACAGCTGGTCGACCAGCTCGCGGTACCCCTCGGTCTGCGCCGCGGGCGCGTACGGGTGCAGGTTCGCGAACCCGGGCCACGTCACCGGGACCATCTCGGCGGTCGCGTTGAGCTTCATCGTGCAGGAGCCCAGCGGGATCATCCCGCGGTCCAGCGCGTAGTCCCTGTCGGCGAGGCGGCGCAGGTACCGCAGCATCGCGGTCTCCGAGCGGTGCGCGTGGAAGACGGGGTGCGTCAGGTACCCGTCAGCGCGCCGCAGCGCGTCCGGCAGCGCGTCCGCAACCTCCCCGACCGGGGCGGCGACGCCGAACGCACCCCACACGGCGGCCAGGTGTGCGGCCGTGGTGGTCTCGTCGCAGGCGATGCCCACCCGGTCGGCGTCCACCAGGCGCAGGTTCACCCCGGCCCGCTCGGCCGCCGCCACGACCTCCGCCGCCCGGCCGGGTACCACCGCGGTCACCGTGTCGAAAAACCCAGCGTGCGCCAGCCCGACGCCGCCGGCGCGCAGGCCCGCCGCCAGGGTCGCGGCCTGCCCGGCCACCCGGGACGCGATCGCGCGCAGCCCGTCGGGGCCGTGGTACACCGCGTACATCGAGGCCATCACGGCCAGCAGCACCTGCGCGGTACAGATGTTGCTGGTCGCCTTCTCCCGGCGGATGTGCTGCTCCCGGGTCTGCAGCGCGAGCCGGTACGCGGGCTGCCCGCCCGCGTCGCGGGACACTCCGACCAGCCGTCCGGGCAGCATCCGCTCCAGCCCCGCGCGCACCGCCAGGTAGCCGGCGTGCGGCCCGCCGAAGCCCATCGGTACCCCGAACCGCTGCGTGGTACCCACCGCGATGTCCGCGCCCGCGGTGCCCGGGGAGCGCAGCAGGGTCAGCGCCAGCAGGTCGGCCGCGACCGTCACCAGCGCGCCCCGCTGGTGCGCCAGCGCGACCAGCCCGGCGTGGTCGCGGACCGCGCCGCTGGCGCCCGGGTACTGCAGGTGCAGGCCGAACAGGTCCGCGGGCAGCTCCTCGCGGTCGAGGTCCACCACCCGCACCTCGATGCCGAGGGGCTGCGCCCGGGTCGCGATCACCGCGATGGTCTGCGGCAGGGTGTCCGCGTCCACCACGTACACGCCGCTGGGCGCCTTGGACGATCGCCGCGCCAGGGTCATCGCCTCGGCCGCGGCGGTGGCCTCGTCCAGCATGGACGCGTTCGCCGTGGCCAGGCCGGTCAGGTCGGCCACCATGGTCTGGAAGTTGAGCAGCGCCTCCAGCCGCCCCTGCGAAATCTCCGGCTGGTACGGCGTGTACGCGGTGTACCAGGCGGGGTTCTCCAGTACATTGCGCTGGATCACGGGCGGCGTGAAGGTGCCGTGGTAGCCCAGTCCGATCATGGACGCAAGAACTCTGTTGCGTGAAGCAAGTGAGTTGATCTCAGCCAGTGCGTCCGCTTCTGTGGCGGCGGGTGGCAGCGCCAGGCGGCCGTGCCAGCGGATCGACTCCGGGATCGCCGCGTCCATCAGATCCTCGACCGAGGCGTACCCGGTGGCCTCCAGCATCCGGGCGGCGTCCTCCGCGGCGGGCCCGATGTGCCGGCGGGTGAAGGGGAACTCGCTCATCGCAGTCTCCATACAGAGGGGGTCGGTCGAACCCCTCCCCCTCTGTCGACCCCCTCCAGAGCGCCTGGGACACGCGGCCGCGCGGAACGCCGCCTGGTGCCCACCCTCGCGGTCCTTTTGCCTGAGAGGTTCCGGGGAGGAATTGCCCCTTCGGCGCCGTCGCGACCCCAGCGGTGGGTTCGCGGTCGGTCTCTCTCGCGCAGGTATGCCGGCGCCTGCCACGCTACCAGCACCGACGCCCCTGGCCGGGTAGCCCATGTGGTGGTTCATGTCACCGGACGGGTCTTACTTGCTCCACGCCAGTGATAAGGATGTGGCTGGTCGGGGCGGGTGCGACCGGTGGGTCGGCGGCGTCAGCCGGCGCGGCGGCGGGCCCGGCGGGCGGCCAGCTCGTCCCCGACCAACTCCTCGTCGGCCGGGGGCGGGTCGTCGGTCGCGGGCGCACCGGCCGGTTCGCCGGGGATGTGCGCGAGCGAGCCCTGGATCTCCTTGAACGCACCGCCGATCGCGATGCCGAAGACGCCCTGGCCGCCCTGCAGCAGGTCCACGACCTCCTCCGGGGAGCGGCACTCGTACACCGTGGTGCCGTCCGAGATGAGGGTGATCCGGGCCAGGTCCTCCACGCCGCGGGAGCGCAGCGCGTCGATCGCCTTGCGGATGTTCTGCAGCGACACTCCCGCGTCCAGCAGCCGCTTGACCACCTTCAGCACCACCATGTCGCGGAACGAGTACAGCCGCTGGGTGCCGGAGCCGGACGCGTCCCGGATGCTGGGTACGACCAGGCCGGTGCGGGCCCAGTAGTCCAGCTGCCGGTAGCTGATGGACGCCGCGTTGCAGGCGGTCACGCCGCGGTATCCGACGGCCCCGTCCTCGACCGAGGGATCCCGCGGGCCCGACTCGAGTTCGGCGCCCGGGTCGCGCGGCTCGTCCACTGCCACAAACCTCCCCGAGTCCTGGTGAGGTTCACCCTATAGGTCGACGGCCCGTAACCCGGGCACGTCCCGCGTGCGACACGCCGGATCCGCGCGGCGTGTCCTGTCCCCGGCGATCCCTGGCCGCCGTCAGCCGGCGAAGTCCTCCGGGCTGACCTGCTCCAGGAACTCCCGGAACTTCTCCACCTCGTCCTCCTGCTCGTCCGGGATGACGATTCCGGCCTCGGTGAGCACCTGGTCCGCGCAGCGGATCGGCGCTCCCACCCGCAGCGCCAGCGCGATCGAGTCGCTGGGCCGCGCGGAGACGCGCACTCCCTCGCCGATCACCAGGTCGGCGTAGAAGATGTTCTCCTTCATCTCGACGATCTCCACCGCCTTCAGCGGTGCCTTGAGGGCGGCGAGGATGTCGCGCATCAGGTCGTGGGTCAGCGGGCGGGGCGCCTTCACGCCCTGTTGCTCGTACGCGATCGCGGTGGCCTCCACCGCACCGATCCAGATCGGCAGGTACCGGTCGCCGTCCACCTCTTTGAGCAGCACGATCGGTTGGTTGGTGGGCAACTCCACCCGAACCCCGACCACGCTCAGCTCGCGCACCGCTGCCTCCGTGTCTGTGTGTCGCCCACTCAACGTCCCTTCACCTGCACGGTACACGCGCGAGCGCCGGGGCGTACGTCGCGGAGCATGCCCATGCGCCTGCTACCCGAGGCACGCTCGGGGTAATCAGGTAGCTGATGGCGGGTTCAGTCGCCGAGCGTCTCGCGCAGCCCGACGCGTACCAGCGCCGCCTGCAGTTGCTGGCAGAGCGCGGCCAGCTCGCGTACCGTCTCCGCCGCCCGGGACCGGGCCGCCGGTGTGGACTGCCGGGCCAGCGGAGTCACCACCTGAGTGAACAGCCCCACCTCCCGGTCGGCCGCGGCCCGGTACGGGCGCAGGTGCCGGGGCTCCAGCCCGTACTCGGCGAGCTGGGCGACCAGCCGCGCCACGGTCAACGCCTCCGCGTCGTACCCGCCGGCCCGCTCGGCCACCAGGCCGTACTGCTCCAGGCTGGCGAGAGCGGGCTCGGCCAGGCCGGAGCGGGCCAGCAGCTCGGCGCGGGACAGCCGGGCGGGTACCCGCGCCGCCGGTTCGTCGCCGGTGACCTCGCGCAGCGCGGGCCGGGGCCGGCCCCACTCGGCCGGCGTGTCGCCGGGCGCCGCGCCGTCACCACGGTCCAGTTCGGACAGCTGCTCCCGGATCACCCGCAGCGGCAGGTACTGGTCACGCTGGGCGGCCAGCACGAACCGCAGCCGGGCCACGTCCGACCTGGCGTACTTGCGGTACCCGGCCGGGGTGCGGCGCGGCTCGACCAGCCCCTCCGCCTCCAGGAACCGCAGCTTGGAGATGGTGACGTCGGGAAACTCCGCGCGCAGGTGGGCGAGGACCTCGCCGATGCTCATCAACGCCTGCGCCTGCCCGCCCACGTGAGCAGCGGCGGCGGACCTCCCGGGTACCGTCACGCCGCCCCCTCGCATGCATGCGAGGGAAGGGCCGGCGTGGCGGACCTCCCAGGTACCGTCACGCCGCCCCCTCGCATGCATGCGAGCGAAGGGCCGGCGTGACCTTGCCTGCCGGGACGTCGCGCAAGCGCTCCGTCATAGGCCCTCGTCCGGGCGGGGCCCGGCGATGAACACGAGACGGAACTTCCCGATCTGCACCTCGTCGCCGTTGGACAGGGTGGCTGCCTCCACCCGCTCCCGGTTGACGTAGGTGCCGTTGAGGCTGCCCACGTCCCGGACGGTGAAGGTGCCACCCTCACGGTGGAACTCCGCGTGCCGGCGGGACACGGTGACGTCGTCGAGGAAGATGTCACTGTCCGGGTGCCGGCCGCTGGTGGTCACGTCGTGGTCGAGCAGGAACCGGGCACCCGCGTTCGGGCCACGGCGTACCACGAGCAACGCCATGCCGGGCGGCAGGGAGCCGGACATGCGCCCCGGTACCACGTCGGCGTCGGGGCCCTCGAGCACGTCGTCAAGGGAGCCGAGGTTCAGCGTCGACGTGACGTCGAGCGGGGGGAACTCGTCGTCTGGGCGCGTCATCGGGACCACCTCACGGTTCATGGGTCGGCGTCTGTCGAGCGGGCATGCCGAGGAAGGATAGCCGCCGCCACGCTCGGCGGGGGGACCTGCCTCGGCACTGCGCCAGGTCCTGACGCGCGGCCGCAGGTTCACGGTCGACTGGGCGAGCCTAGCCATGGTCGAAATGCAGGGTCAACCGGACGCGCTGATCTCCTGCCCGACCCTGGACGACCTGGCCCGCTGGGGGTTACTGCTCGGTCAGTTCACGGTACGCGGCCGCGTCGAGCAGGTCGTCCACGGCCGCCGGGTCGGCCGGCTCGATCTGCACCAGCCAGCCCGCGCCGTACGGATCGGTGTTGATCAGCTCCGGCTCGTCGGCCAGCTGATCGTTGCGCGCCACCACCGTACCGGCGAACGGCGAGTAGATCTCGGAGACGCTCTTGGTGGACTCCACCTCGCCGAACGGCTGCCCCGCCTCGACCTCGGTACCCGGGTCGGGCAGCTGGACGAAGACGATGTCGCCCAGCGCGTCCTGGGCGAAGTGGGTGATACCCACCTTGACCGTGGCGGTACCGGGTGCGACCCACTCGTGCTCTGCGGTGTAGCGCAGGTCTTCGGGAATCAACGGTCGATCCTCTCCACCCGTCGCCGGGGTCAGCTTGCCGGTTTCGCGTACCGGGGCGTGGTCACCACATGGATCGCGGTGACCCGTACCGTGCCCTGCTCGACGCTCACCGTACCGTTAGCCTGGTGGACGGTGTCGGCGACCCCGCCCGCGATGTTCAACGCGGGCTGCATGGTCTGCGGATCGCCGATCACCGTCACGGCGTACGGCGGCGCCATCGCCTGCCCGTCCACGGCCAGCCCGGTACCCGAGTCGGTGAAGTAGGTGGACGCCACGATCCGTACCGGCCCGCCGGACGAGCCGGAGATCTGCATCGCCTCGGCGCCGGCGCCGCGCAGCTCCTCGACCGCGTCCAGGATCAGCCACGCCTTGAGCGGCTGGTTCCCGGGGATGAACCGGACCGTCATGCCGGGCCCCTGCGCGGGCAGGGTACCGGCGAGGATGCCCAGCTCCTGGGCGCGGCGGGTGGCCTCGGCCAGCGCCGCCGACCGCCCCTCGCTGCCGGCGGCGAGCTGCTGCTGGGTGGTCTCCAGCGAGGCGATCTCCTGGCTCAGCCGGTCCTTGCGGGAGTCCAGGTCGGACAGGATGCGCACCAGGTCCTCGGTACGCGCCGAGGCCAGCTGCGGGTCGGAGGCGTTGCTGCGCAGCTGTACCACGAGCGCGAAGCCGAGCAGGCCGAGCAGCGCGCCGATGACGGCGCCGGCCACGCTGACGCGCGGCCGGCGCACCACGGGCAGCCGCAGCCGCCCCACGCTGCCCTCCTTGTCCCCGTCCTCCGGGTCCTCGTCGTCGGCGTCCGCCGCCGGCTCGTCATCCTCCCGCAGGTCATCGAGTGTGTCCGGGGCCGCCGCGGGCAGCCTGACGGTCGGCCCCTCGGGCACCGCCTCGACGGTCGGCCCGTCCCCGCCTGCTGTCTCCGGGCGGTCC
>DATEJJ010000217.1:0-11866 GCA_035278125.1 Rugosimonospora sp. | reverse complement strand
GTCAGCACCCGCACGATTCGAGGCGGCCGGACGAGCGTGGTCGATGTCCGCCGGCTGAACGTGTATCGCGGGCGTATCGAAAAGTGCATACGCCACCGCAACGGTCGTGCGTCTTGAGTGGAGGGATGAACCAGGACCTAGCACAGTCAGCGCCGCGCGGCATCGGCCGGCGGCGGTTGTTCCGCTGGGGCGGGTTGGCGACCGCCGGCGCGGTGGCGGCCGGCGTGCCGCTGGCGAGCGCCGGGACCAGCCAGGCCGGCACCACCCCCGACCACCTCCCGCCGGAGACCCTGCCCGGCGGAGCCTACGACCGGTACGTGGCGCAGTTGGCCGCGCAGGGCAGGTTCTCCGGCGTGGTGCTGCTGTCGCACCGGGGCCGCACCGTGCTGTCCCGCAGTTACGGCATGGCCGACCAGGAGAAGGGGATCCGCAACGGCGAGGGCACCGCGTTCACCCTCAGCTCGGCGGGCAAGCCGTTCCACGCGGTGGCCATCCTGCAACTGGCCCAACAGGGCAGGCTGCGGCTGACGGACACGGTCGGCACACACCTGACCGGCTTCACCGCCGACATCGCCGAGCAGGTGACCATCCACCACCTGCTGTCCGGCACCTCCCAGCTGGATTCCCCGGACGAGGACGTGCAGCGCATCTTTTCCAGCCGGGACGAGGTGCACGGGTACTACCAGCAGCGGGCCCGGCAGGCGACACTGGTGGGCGTGCCGGGCGTGCCCGACACCGCGCACGCGGAGGCGGAGGTCACCATTTCCGCGCTCATCGTGGAGGCCGTCGCCGCCACCACCTACTGGGACTACGTCCAGGAACACATCTTCGACCGCTGCGGCATGACCGGCTCCGCGTTCTACACCCGGTCGCAGTGGCTCGCGGACAGGCACCTCGCGCACCCGTACATGCGGCTGGCCGACGGCAGCGTGGTGGACGCCCTCACCCACCTGGACCAGGGCAGCCCGCAGCCGCAGGTACTCGGCAAGAACCCGGGCCGCGCCTTCATCGACGCGCCCGGCGACGGCGGGTTCGCCACCGCACCGGATCTCGTCCGGTTCGCCGACGCACTGACCGACGGTACATTGCTCGACCGGCCCTGGGCCGACGTGCTCCTCGGCGCCAAGATCCCGCACGGACCGGCGTCGTTCGGGGCGTACGGGATCCCCATCAGCATCGCCAACGGCCAGTGGAGGTACCAGCGCGCCGGCGGCAACCCCGGTGTCGGCGCCAACTGGAGCATCTACCCGTACAGCGGCTGGGTCGCCGTCACCCTCCTCAACCGCGACACCGACAGCCTGGTGGACCTCCTCGGACAGGAGACGCAGGCCATCACCGGGGCCCCGGCCGGTGGCGGGGCGGGTGGCTGAGCGGGCATGGACCACCGCGCATACCCGTCCGCAACGCCCGGCCGCGCGCGCCGGATCGTGCTCGCCAGCCTGGCCGTCCTGGGCGTGGCCGGCGTCGCGTTCGTGGTGCGCCGGCCGCTGCTGATGACCGCTCCCGCGTGCCTGTCCGGGCGGTGGCACGGCTGCTACGACACGTTCAACGGCCCGCTGCTAATGACGCTGGTCGGGCTGCCGTTGCCCGCGCTGCTGGTGTGCGTGCTCGCGAGGCTGCGCCGCGCCAACGGCGGCACCGCGCCGTGGCGGATGTCGCTGGCCGAGGTGGGCATGGTCTACGGGACGGTGCCGATGGTGTGGCTGACCCTGCAACCAGGACCGGGGGCCGGCAAGGTCCACGGCCGGGTGAACCTGATCCCGCTACGAGACCTGGTCACGATGGGTCCGATCGGGATCGGCGGCAACCTGCTGATCTTCGCGGCACTGGGGTTCTTCGCCCCGATCCGGTTCGCGGCCCTGGCGTCCCTGCCGCGGATCCTGGCGCTCGGGGCGGGCTGCTCGGCCCTGATCGAGACCGCACAGTACGCCTTCCGGCTGGACCGGGTGTCCTCCGTCGACGACGTACTGGTCAACGCGGCCGGCGCGGTGCTGTTCGGGCTGGCCTCGCGCCGCTGGTGGCGCACTGCCGCGGAGGTGCCGCCGGACCAGCCTAGCCCCGCGCCGGCAGCGGCACCGGCAGACTGAGTCGCATGCGCGTACTGATCGTGGAGGACGAGCCCTACCTGGCCGAAGCCGTCCGGGACGGCCTGCGGCTGGAGGCGATCGCCGCCGATATCGCCGGCGACGGCGACGCCGCCCTGGAACTGCTCAGCGTCAACTCCTACGACCTCGCAGTCCTCGACCGCGACATCCCCGGCCCCTCCGGCGACGAGATCGCCCGGCGTATCATCGCCTCCGGCAGCGGCATCCCGATCCTCATGCTCACCGCCGCCGACCGGATCGACGACAAGGCTTCCGGATTCGAGCTCGGCGCCGACGACTACCTCACCAAACCGTTCGACCTGCGGGAACTCGTGCTGCGGCTGCGGGCGCTGGACCGCCGGCGCGGGTACGCCCGGCCCCCGGTCCGCGAGATCGCGGGCCTGCGGGTCGACCCGTTCCGCCGCGAGGTCTTCCGCGACGGGCGCTACGTCGCGCTCACCCGCAAGCAGTTCGCCGTGCTGGAAGTCCTCGTCGCGGCCGAGGGCGGGGTGGTCAGTGCCGAGGAGCTGCTGGAGCGGGCCTGGGACGAGAACGCCGACCCGCTCACCAACGCCGTGCGCATCACCGTATCCGCACTGCGCAAACGGCTCGGCGAACCATGGATCATCGCGACCGTACCCGGCACCGGTTACCGCATCGACCCGCAGCCGGTGGCCGGCGGCGAGCGTGGCTAGGCGACCGGGGTTGAGCGTGCGGGTCCGGCTCACCCTCAGCTACGCCGGGTTCCTCATGTTCGCCGGCGTGCTGCTGCTCGCGACGGTGTGGGTGTTCCTCCTGCGTTACGTCCCCGTTCGTGCGTTCATCCGCCCCGGCTCCAGCGGCATCCCCACCGACGGCGTCTTTCCGGTCCGGTCCGCCCTGCTGCACGTGTTCGCCCCGCGGGCCGCCGCCGTGCTGGCATTCCTGCTCGCGTTCGGCCTTGTCGGGGGGTGGGTCCTCGCCGGCCGGATGCTCGCGCCGCTGACACAGATCACCGGTGCGGCACGGCGGGCCGGGAGCGGGTCGCTGTCCCACCGGATCCGCATGCCGGGCCGCCAGGACGAGTTCCGTGAACTCTCCGATGCGTTCGACTCGATGCTCGAACGGCTCGAATCCCACGTCACCGAGCAGCAGCGGTTCGCCGCGAACGCCTCGCACGAACTGCGTACCCCGCTGGCCATCGCGCGCACACTACTCGACATCGCCCGCCAGGACCCCGCGCGGGGCCGGGACGAACTCATCGAACGCCTGCACACCGTCAACACCCGGGCGATCGACCTCACCGAAGCCCTGCTCCTGCTCAGCCGCGGCGACCGTGGAAACCTCACCCGCGCGCGCGTCGACCTCTCCCTCCTCGCCGAGGAAGCCGCCGAAACGCTGCTCCCCCTCGCCGAACAGCGCCGGATCACCCTGGATGTCACCGGCGCGGCGGCCCGGACCTGCGGCTCCGCCGAACTCCTGGCGCGGATGACGACCAACCTCGTGCAGAACGCCATCGTGCACAACCTCCCCGCGGGCGGCACCGTGACCGTCCACACCGAGGCGCGCGGCGGCACCAGTGTGCTGCGGGTGGAGAACACGGGTCGCCCGCTCCCACCCGAACTGGTACCGACCCTCACCGAGCCCTTCCAGCGCGGAACGGAACGGGTACGCACCGACGAGCACGCCGGCGTCGGCCTCGGCCTGGCCATCGTGCACAGCATCGTGCGCGCCCACGGCGGGACCCTCGACCTCGTCCCCGGTCCCACCGGCGGTCTCCTCGTCACGGTCCGGCTTCCCGGCACGCCATAGGATCCTCCCCGAACAAGGCGGCGGCACCCTCACCGGAGTGCCGCCGCCTTCGCGCGCTTCTTCAGGGGTGGCTGGAAACCGTGGTGTGTCAGGAACACTGCCACCGGCGCCCCCCGACAGGATGGGTAGAGGGCCCCCAGAATTCTCCCCGGCCGCTTCCCGTCTCCACGGTCGTCGACTCCGGCTACTTCCCGTTGGGCCTGCTGATCAGGTTGGCGCAACCGACCGTGACGCCGGTCGGCAACGGCTGGAAACAGTACGGCACCCGGATCGTTGCCGGCGGCCCGTTCGCCGTCGCCTGCCTCGGGTGTCTCGGCTACCAGGTGATGCGCCGGGGACAGCAGCCCGACCAGTGGGCAGTGCTGGGATTCGCGGCCCTGGGCGCGTCGGCGTCGATCGGGCTGCTGACCTGGTTCCTGCGCGACCGCCGGCGACTGAAGGCGCAGACCACGCTGGCACACGCGGTCACCCGCCGGATCCACGAGAACTGGCATCACCTGTACTACTGCCCGTGTGGCCACGGCACCCTGTTCCGGGACGACATCCCCCACGCCACCTGCGGCATCGACGACAGGTACGCCCTGCTGGGCGGCAGGCACGCCGGTAACCCGCGGGTCAGACGGGTGCGCCGCACGCGGGCCACAGCCAGGCCGACGCCGGGACCGCTGGACGGCAGCTCGCAGCCTGACCCACCCGTACAGCGGGTCCGCGGTCCGCTCCTTTCCGTATTCTCATGGGCTGACCTTGGTGATCAGGTGGCACTACATGTAGGTGAACTGGTCCACCGCACGGGTCACGCTCGTGCCTCCGGCGGCCGAGACCGTCACGTCGACCGTTCCTGCGTTTGCGGGAGGCGCCACGGCGGTGATCGACCCGTCGCTGTGGACAGTGAACGCCGCGCTGACTCCACCGAAGGACACGTCGGAGGCCGTCGTGAATCCACTGCCGGTGATCGTCACGGTGTCGCCGCCCACAGCTGAGCCCGTGCTCGGCGAAACGCCGGTCACGATCGGCGGCGGGGCAGGCGCCAGGTAGGTGTACCGATCGGCGCTCGTGCGTGCGCTACTACCGCCGATGGTGGTCACCGTGACGGTCACGGTCTCTGGGTCCTCACCCCCCGGGATGTACACGCTCAGCGAGGTGTTGCCGAGTACGGCGAAGCCCGTTGTGGCCTCGCCGATCGACACCCTGTTCGTCGTACCGAGGTTGGTGCCGGTGACGGTGACCCAGTTGCCGCCGGCGAGCGGACCACGGTTCGGGCTGACGCCCGAAATGGTCGGTGGGGCGATGAAGGTGAACGGGTCGGCGGCACTCGTCGCGCTGGTGCCGCCCGCATTGGTCACCGTCACGTCGACGGTTCCTGGCGGTGCGCGCGGCGTCACGGCGGTGATCGAGGTGCCGGTGTTGACCGTGACGCTCTGGGCGGCTGACGAGCCGAACCTGACGGCGGTCACGCCCGTGAAACCGGTCCCCGTGATCGTGATCGACGTACCGCCGGACGTCGGCCCACGTGTCGTTGAGATACCGGTCAGGCGCGGTACCGGCACGAAGCCTGGCGCGAGGACAAGGTATGCCTGGCTTGTCACCTGGGTGCCGTTGACGACGCCCCCGGTCGGCTGGTTGAACAGCTCGTTCCCGTGTGAGTCGTCGACGGCGAGCGTCGGGTTGACCGTCGGTGTCGTCGCCGCTCGGGCGAAGGACACGACGGTGGTCGTGAGGTCCCAGGTGACGGTGGCCCACGCCGTGTAGCGCGTGGAGCCGCCGCCCCCGCCGCGCCCGCTGCCTCCGCAGCGCGTCGACATGGCGACCTCACCCGTGGGGTAGCCGGTTGCGGATGCGAAGCCGGTCGCGTACACGCCCTCCCGGATACCCCCGCACGAATGGCCGAGGATCGAGAACGCTGCCGCCTGCGACAGTGACAGCGAAAGCGACGTGGATGCGGCCGCTGCAGAGGCGGCAAGGCCCACAACGCACGTCGCCGAGACGGTGAGCACCACGGCCGCCGTGGTGCACGACAACAGTTTCCCCCGAAGCACTTCCTACCCCCCATGGGTCCTGGTCAACCGCCGCGTGTCAATATGGCGCACCTGCCCGCGCTGGATCCCGATGTAGCCTCACGTCACAAACCCCAACGGCAGCAGCAGCACCACCCGCGATCAGCAGGATCTGCTGCGCGTAGCCGAGCCGGCCCAGCAACAGTGCGGCCGGACGGAACAACCTCACCATCACCGCTCCGGTTTGACAGCGCCCCGTCATACAGAGAGCATCACCACCCACACGCACGCGCCCGGCAAGGCCGTCCCCGAGCACCCCCTCACCAATGCGGATCAAGAACCGACTCTACGCGTGGCCGACCGCACTCTTGCGTAAAACCGCAAATGACGGGTGCGCCACCGCATCCCCAGGAAATGACCAGCGTGGTATGGACGGGGTGGATGGGGTGACGGTGATGAGTTGGGGCGCCGGTATCCAGCACCGCGACCGGTTGCCGACCCGCTGCGACATCTCCACCAGGTCCGAGTGTCCACATGGGATAACGGACCCGCCCGGGAGCACCGAAGCCCCAACGAATTCGCGCCCACCGGGAGCCTCTCGACCCGGCCGCGTTGGTCCGGCATCTGGTTGCGGCCAGCGTGTACACGTTCCCGGCGCAGCACTGGCGCCCGTCGGCCCCACGAACGGGTGGGGATGGGCGTAGACGCCCAGCTGATCCTCCATGACGCTGTCGGCGGATGATGAGACGCTTGCGCACCCGGTAGCCAAACAGGCACCAGGCTTGCACTGCCGGCCCGTCCCGGGCCGCTGACCGAACGTCGGCCCCGCCCCACATCCCGCGCGACGGTCAGGAACCCCTCAGTCTCGGCCGGGGCCGACTGACCCACCCATGGCACCGGGCAGCGGATACTGATGACCGCCGGTGTCCTTGCGTCCCTCGCCGACCCCGCGCAAGTCGTCGCCCGGGTCTGGCGCGTCGCGACACCGCTCTCAGCCACCCCCGCCCCGGTCAGCCACGATCAGGCCGCCCACATCACCCGGGCCACGACCACCGACCGCCGCCGTGTGGGCGATCACCCGGTCACCGCATGACCGTCCGTGGCCGTCGGCGTCTCGGGCCGGGACCCTGGTCTTCCCCATCTGTTCGGACTATATGGCCGCTGTCGTGTGACGTCACGTGGTTCGGCGTGTCGTTGGCCGGTGGCCACCGGCGCAGGACCGGTGGGCCAGCCGCACAGTGCTACCGGATGCGGTGCGCTGCGGCCGCGTCGATGGGCGGGTCGATCAAGAGCGCCGTGAGCAGGGCGATAGCCGTCGCGCGTATCGGAAGAAGGCCCGGTAGTCACCCCACACCGGCGTGTGCTCCGCGTTGATCCGGTGGGCGCTGACCACCCCAGACAGCAGTGCACTGGCCTGGCTGCGCAGGAACTGGACCCACGTCGTGCACTGCCGTTGCGGCGCGGACGGCACACCACGCTGGCGCATGATCTCCCAGACGGTCGAGGCGGCGACCTTGATGCCCAGGACGGCGAACTCGCCGTGGATTCTTCAGATCAGGGGGTCTGCGGCAGCTACAGGATCAGACCGTCCGGCGTGGGCGTGGGACGCGGGTCCGGCAGGTCGAGCGTGGACGACATAGCCCGAGCGGCTTGAGCGGGACTCGATAGAATCGAGACGGCTGCAAGGCAGCCGACTGCAACTATCGTCGAGAGTCTGGTAACAAATCTGCTCTTCATTGAATTCTCTCCTTTGGGCAGGAATACTCGACCGCATAACCGGCTCAACTGATATGTGCTCACCCGGGCAAGGTAATTCTCCTTGGCCGAGCGGCGTCAGGCCGAACCTCTAGCGACCACGTTCGATCAGCCGATCGGTCCGGGACCTGGCGCAGGCCCGGGCCCAACCACGCCCTGTGCATTTACGCTGACATGGCTCCATCCCGGATGACCGTCTGGACCGATGAGGATAGTTATCGTCAGCGTCGCGGCTGCGAGTATGCCCAGCCACCGACTCACTCTCGAACTCCGCATGTAGACCCTTCACGTACCTGAATCATGTGTGGCGCTCACGCGGGGCACCCGGAACGTGCCCGCCCTTGAGCCGCACCGGGCTGGCCCCAAGACCATTACATCCACGAAACGCTCTGTTCGTCACCAGGGCGATCGACTGAGGTTTTCTCGTCCTAATCGATTCGTGCAGACGGATCTTCTGGCAGGGGATTCCCAAGTGGTTTGAGCTTTGTTTGTGCTGAAGATTGCGGCCTGTGCCTTGCCGTCGGAGGTGGGTATGCCCAGTGCTTCAGCACCACCCTACGGGTGCGATCGGGTAGAAGCCGGTGATGTCGCTCAGCCGCCCGTCGGTGTCGTGGATGGCGTGGCTCAGGCCGTTGGCAACATGGTTGCCATCGGCGTCAAGGAGTCGCCAGCGGGCGACGGAACGGTCGTGATGCGCGTCGACGGCGAAGACCTCGAATGTGTGGCCCGGGAACATCGCCTGCGTCCGGGTCATCTCGGCAGCGAATGCCTGGTGTCCGTGGACCTCGGTGTTGGGGTCACGGTAGACCACGGTCGGCGAGAGGTGCGCGTTCATGAGGCGTTCGCGTTCGTCGCCGGAGGTGGCGAAGCACTTCGCGTAGTGGCGCCAGGTGTCGATGCTCATAGTTGGCTCACCTTCTGTGTGGTCGTTGTGGTCTGGTGATGGCGGGGACCGCTTGGTCGATGACTGCGGTCAGCTTCGCGCGCGGGGTGCCGAAACGGATCAGGACGAGCACGCCTTGGTACAGCGCGAGCAGTTGCGCGGCGACGTCCTCGACCGGTGTCGAAGAAGTGAGTTGGGCGGCGGCACGGACGCGTTCGAGCGCATGGCGCAGGCTGGCCTCGACCCGCTCCAGGCCGGCCGCGACGTCCCCGTGGATGTCGAGATCGAGGACGAACGATTCGATCGCGGTGTTGGTGAGCAGGCATCCAGGGTTCGGGTCGTCGGGCGCGTCCAGTGTGGAGGTGAAAAAGTCGTGGATGCCTCCGAGCCTGTCGGCGACCTCGTGCAGGAACGCTCGCACGCGGCGGGTGACGACCTGATCGTTGTACGCGCGAACCGCGGCCAGGAAGAGGGCCTCCTTGCTCCCGTATGCCTTGTAGATGCTGCCCGGATGCAGTCCCGTCGCCTGTTCGATGTCCTTCAACGACGTGTGGCCGAAGCCCTTGCGGTGAAACAGCGGCACCAACGATGGAGCTTGGTGTTTCCTCTCGTGAACGATGCGTGTCGCGGGATCATGCGATGGTCCGGCACATGTCTTCCATGGTTCCCAGCCGCACCGGCAGTTCTTTCGTGTGATCCGGGTGGATCACCAGCACGAAGTCACCACGCACGATGTAGTCACCCGGCGGCAACGCCGGTGTGTTGGGCCGCCGGACCGGTACCGCCGCGTTTCCATGGATTTGCCAGAGCAGCGTGCCGTCCACGAAGGTGTACGCGCGTACCCGCCCGGTCGCGTCGCGTACCGCACTGTGGCCGTTGCTCGTGTTGACGAACCGGATGACCAGCCGCCCTTCGAAGTCCTGCACGCGAGCTGTGCCATCGGGAAATGCGGCGAGCGTGCGCATCCGCTCATCGTCCGCGACGATGTCGCCCCTGACCTCGAAAGGGCAGATCACGCCGGCGGGGACGCGGAACGGTGGGGTGCTCGTCGGCACCCATCCGCCGCCGTCCTCGTGCGCCGACGCCGCGGGCGCCGTTACGGCGACCATGGTGGCGGCGAGCACCGCTACCTTGACCATGCTCATGTGGACCTCCGGGTGTCGGATCGGAACTCGCACCCATCGTGGTGTGCGGGCCGCCACCGTTCCACGATTCGGCTCCCGCCGAATCGTCACGCGCGGCCCAGCAGGTCGGTGGCCAGGGCAGTGCGTTGATAAAGGACCGAGCGCCCGCAGCGCCGCGCGGTCACCAGACCGGCCCGGCGCAGGACCGACAGGTGCTCGCTGACCGCAGGCGCGTTCAAGCCGACGTACACCGCCAACTCCGTGGTGGACAACGGCAGGTCGAGCCGGGCGAGCAGGGCGGCCCGGCTGCGGCCGAGGAGCTGGGCCAGCGGCCGCGCCACGTCGGAGGTACCGGACCAGACCACGCCGATGCCGCGCGGCGCGTAGGTCAGCATCGGCTGCCGCGTGTCCTTCGTCACCACCAGGCCGGGCCACGCGAACGCGCACGGGATCAGCACCAGACCGGCACCCCGCAGATCACTGGTCGAGTTCCACCGGCGCAACCTGATCCGCAACGCCTCGTCAGAATATTCCAGCCGCGGGTGCAGGCCCGACAGCATCTGCTCCACCCCGCCGGAGGTCAACTGCCCCGCCCGGTATTGCAGATCAGCGTCCAGAAGGCCCCGCAGCCGCGGCCACACCGGCTCCACCGCGGCGCGCCAGTACGCCCGAAGCTCGTCGACCAACCCTCCGAGCGCCCGCTCGGGATCGTCGTAGAGCCGGCGCAGCGCAGGTGCCACGCCGCGCATCCGATCCAGCTCCGCGCGCACCATCGACGCCGTGGTCGCCCGTACCCGATCAACCTCGGCGTCAAGATGGGTGTCCGGCCCCGTGGGCGGTGGGAAAAGGAAGTCCGGCAGGTACCCCGGATCGCGTACCAGCGCCCGCAACATGTCCAGCCGCAGCCCGACGACACGCCGTCGGGCCTCCGCTGCCCACCGTGCGTGCATGCCGACGGAGCCTGGGCCTGCCAGCACCTTGACGCTACTGACGAGTTCCTGCATCGGCGAACGCGCGAAACGGACCCGGGCCAGATCCGCAGGTCCGAAACGAAGCTCGATCACGCCGCACACGCTAGCGCCGCGGCCCGGTCTCGGCACCGTCGGATGGTTGTCCCATCTACGACGGATCACCAGATGTGGAGTACCCGCGGGAGTGTTCGACATGTCGTCCGCGATCGAGTGTCCACGCCTCCACCTGGGTATTGACCACGTCGTCGTCGGTGATGCCGTGCCTCGATCCGCGACGATCCACCGCCATGAACGCCCCCAGTACGCCACGAGCTGCGAGTCGCCGCGGGCCGGCAAGCTTCCCGACCGGCGGTGTGTCAGGCCGCGCCGCCGGTCGGGTCGTCGATGACGAAGCGCCAGCCTCCCTCGGGCTGCCGGCGGGCGATTTCAGTGTTCGTGCCGCCCAGAAAGGCCGGTTGCCCGTCCGGCCCGGTACCGGTGGCCCGCCGACTTTCGGAAAGCAGCGCGAGGTCGCCGTAGACGGTCACCTGTGGGTCTCGCCGTCGATGTGGTCCACCATGGACACCAGACTCGTCAGCATGGCGCGCAGCGCCTGCGCCCCGTCGAGCAGGTTGCCCTGAAGGTCGTACGCGACAGCGCCCGGTTCGTACAGCTCGACGAGCCCGTCCACGTCCCGCGCGTTGACGTGGGTAGCGAACAGCTGATGCAGATCCTCAGGTTGATGCGCGAACATTGACGCCTCCGGATCAAGGATGACGTGGACAGGTGCCCGACCGTACGCCGCGGTGTCGTCCGCTCGGCCGCACACGAACAGGACTGCCATGGCAGACGGGTACCGTAACCGCCACGCGAACCGGGGCCTACCAGCGGGCACGCGCGGCGGTTGTGCGGCTCGGCCAGCGGCGAGCACGGCCGGGCCATGGCGCGGTCAGAGTCAGCGGCCGCCGACAGGCGGACAATCACTGGGAGTTACCCCAACGCTACACCTGCGGTGCTCCGGTGCGTCCGCCGGGTGCGCGGACCGGTCCTCTCCGGGTGCCCTGCAACAGCGCCGGCAGCGCCGGAACTCGGTCGGTGACCGCCGGCGCGCCTGCCAGCGATGGGGTAGGAAGCAGGCAACCGATCATCCCGCCCCCGCACCGTCGGGGACCATCTGGTCCACCGGCCGGGCACCAGACGACACCGCGGCATGCTGCCCCATTCGCCTACCGAGCAGCAGACCGACGCCCGTCGACAGGAGATGGCCGACATCGGTGAAGGTGGG
>DATEJJ010000216.1:0-4834 GCA_035278125.1 Rugosimonospora sp. | reverse complement strand
TGGGCGGTCAGCGCGACGAGCCGGGCGCCCAGCGCCGCGGTGCGGCCCGCATCCGAGCCCGGATCGGCGAGCAGCGCGCCGCGCACCTGCCGGAGCTGACCGTCGAGCACCTCGGCGAGCCGGTCGGCCACGGCCGGGCCGAGGGCCGGCGAGTCGACGGCGACATCCAGGACCACCATCCGCGCCCCAAACAAACAGTCGTTCGCCCACCGTAGGCGAGGCGCGGATCGGCTGTCAACGGTTGCCGGCCCGGACCCGGCCGGCCTATCTTAAACAAATGATTGTTCAAGACGCCGAGCAGCAGTACCCCCTGGCTCCGTCGGTACTCGACGCGGACGTGTACCGCGACCCCGTCCGGTACCGGCGCGAGCTGGAGGACGTGCTGGGCGAGGCGTGGTTCCCCGCCGTACCGACCGGCGATGTCGCGCGGGCGCGTGACTACACGGTCTGGGACCAGCTGGACCAGAGCGTGGTGGTCGTCCGGCTCGACGACGGCGGCGTGGCCGCGTGGCACAACGTCTGCCAGCACCGGGGCGCGCGGCTGCTGGAGGGCGCCGGCCAGTGCCCGACCGGCCGGATCAGGTGCCCGTGGCACGGCTTCGTGTACGACCTGCGCGGGGTGGTCGGGAGCGTACCGCTGCGCGACTCGTTCGACCCGCGCCTGCTCGACGGGCTCCGCGCGCCGGCGGTACGGGCCACCGAGTGGGGTGGCTGGGTCTGGCTCACCCTCTCCGACCGGGTACCCGAGCTGCTCGACTACCTCGGCGTCATCGGCACCGAGCTGGCCGGGTACGGGCTGGACCGGTACGTGGTGAAGTACCGCCACGCGGCCACCCTCCAGGCGAACTGGAAGATCGTGGTGGACGCCTTCAACGAGACGTGGCACGTGCCCTTCACCCACCAGGACACGCTGGCCGGTGTGGTGCTCTGGCGGGACGCCCGGCTGAAGATCGAGCCGCCGCACTCGTGGATGACGCTGCCGGTACGCGGGCTGACCGACCGGGTCGACAGCGACGACCACCGGCGCACGCACATCTGCCACTACCTCGCGTTCCCGAACACCATCTTCAGCTGCTTCCCGACCCACCTGCAGATGTGGAGCGCGTGGCCGCTGTCGCCGGACGAGACGCTGCTGTGCGCGTACGCGATGGTGGGTCCGCCCCCGCCCGGGATGAGCGGCGACAAGTGGGAGCGGCTCAACGAGCGGGACTGGAACCACTTCCTCGACGTGCTGGGCGAAGACTCGGCCGTCATCAACGGCTTCACCAAGGTCGCCCGGTCCAAGGGCTTCCGCCGGAACATGTTCAACACGGCCGAGAGCCGGCTGACCGCGTTCCACGACGAGGTCGCCAAGCGTCTACAGTGGACAGGGAGGGGCGCGTGACCACCGTACGGACCGACCGGGGCGCGTGCCAGGGGTACGGCAACTGCGTGATCGCCGCACCGGAGACCTTCGACCTCGACGGCGGCGGCCGGGTCACGCTCCGGGCGGAGCGGGTCGGCGCCGACCAGCTGGCGGCGGTACGGCGCGCGGCGTACGACTGCCCGACCGACGCCATCACCCTCGTCCCCTCCCCCGCAACGGAGTGAACCGTGGCCACCGATACCGATGAGCTGGCGCGTACCGTACGCGAGCTGAAGGACCGGCAGGAGATCCTCGACTGCCTGATGCGGTACTCGCGCGGGGTGGACCGGCTGGACCGTGAACTGCTGCTGTCCGTCTACCACGAGGACGCGGTCGACGACCACGGGATGTTCGTGGGTGGCCCGAAGGAGTTCGCCGACTGGGTGGTCGCCATGCACGGCTCGACGCACCTGTCGCACCAGCACTGCCTGTTCAACCACAGCTGCGACCTCGACGGCGACGTGGCGCACACCGAGACGTACTACATGTTCGCCGGGATGAACCGGGTGGGCGCGCCACTGTCGATGAGCGGCGGGCGCTACCTCGACCGGTTCGAGCGGCGGGACGGCCGGTGGGCGATCGCGGCGCGGGTCTGCGTGCGGGACTGGGCGCCGCTGGAGACCCAGCCGGACCCGGGCGACCCGAGCACGATGACCGCGATCCGCGGCTCGCTGCCGCCCGCGGTCATCGAGTTCATGCGTACCGGCCCACTGCCCACAAGGGACCGTGCGGACCCCTCGTACCACCGTCCACTCCGGATCGACCCGGCCCGCCGCCGCGGCGCGTGACCCGGGGACGGGGCAGGCGGGTCACAGGCCCATCTCCTTCGCGATGATGCTCCGCTGGATCTCGCTGGCCCCGCCGCCGACCATGGCGTGCTTCGCCTCGCGGAAGTACCGCTCCATGTCGTACTCGGGGAGCTGCGCGTACCCGCCGAGGGCCTGCATGCCGTTGAAGGATGCCCTGAAGGCGACCTCGGCGGCGTACACCTTGGCCATCGACACCTCCTTGACCGCGCGCTCCCCGCGCTGCATCTTCGTCGCGGCGCTGTACACCAGCAGCCGTGCCGCCTCGACCTCGCACTCGTTCTCCGCCATCCGGTGCTTGAGCACCTGGAACGACGACAGCGGCCGGCCGAACTGGGTGCGGCCGCGGGTGTACGCGATGGTGTCGTCCAGCGCGGTACGCGCGTTGCCCACGTACGACGCCGCCAGGCTCAGCCGCTCCCACTCCAGGTGCCCGCCGATCAGCGACCAGCCGTCGCCGGGCGCGCCGATGATGTTCCCCTCGGGTACCCGCGCGTCGGTCAGGAAGATCTCGGTGGTACCGAGGCTGCGCCGGACGATCGTGTTGAGTTTGCGGATGTCCACGCCGTCGGTGGTGTTCGGCACCAGGATCAGGCTCAGCCCGCGGTGCCGTTCCGGACCGGTCCGCGCCAGCACGGTGATGACCGCGCCCGGCAGGTGCGCGCCGGAGCAGAACGTCTTGTTGCCGTTGAGGATCCAGTGCCCGTCCCGCAGCGCGGCCTTGGTGGCGACCGCGGCGGCGTCGGAGCCGGCGCCGGGCTCGGTGATGGAGACGCTGAACTTGACGTCACCGGCCAGGAACCCGGGCAGGTACGCCTCCTGCTGCTCCCGGGTGCCGTGGTGGGCGATGTTCGTCGCGGTGAACATCGACGTCATGACGCAGGCGGCGAAGTCGAGGCTGTACTTCGCCATCGCCTCGCAGAACAGGGCGTACATGACCGGGTCGGCGGCCAGGCCGCCCAGTTCCTCGGGTACCAGCAGGCCGAGCCAGCCGCGCTGGGCGATCTTCCGGTACGCCTCCTCGGGGAACTGCCGGGACTCGTCGTGCGCGCGGGTGTACTCCCGGCCCACCTCCTTCTCCATGAACAGGTGCAGCGTGTCCCGCCACAGCTGCTGCTCGTCGGTGAGCCTGAAGTCCATTGCCACTCCCGTCGGTCGTCGCCGTCGGCTCGCGCCATTGACCACGCTAACCGACCATGCTAGAAACAAACAAGTGATTGTTTTTGCGGAGGTACGCTGGCATGAGCCTTCACCACACCTACCGGGGGCTACGCGTACTGGACCTGAGCGAGAACATCGCGGGACCGCTCGCCTGTCTCGTGCTGGCCGACCTCGGCGCGGACGTGGTCAAGATCGAGCGCCCCGGCACCGGTGAGGCGACGCGGAGCCTGCCACCCCGGTGGGGCGGCGAGAGCACAGTCTTCCTCAGCGTCAACCGCAACAAGCGCAGCGCCGCGATCGACCTCACCGAGCCGGCCGGCCGGCGCGCCGCGCTGCGCATCGCCGCCGGCTGCGACGTCGTGGTCGAGTCCTTCCGGCCCGGCACCGCGGACCGGCTCGGGCTGGGCTTCACGCAGCTCAGCCAGGTCCGCCCCGACCTGATTCACTGCTCAGTCAGCGCCTTCGGCACCGGGCCGCTGGGGCACGACCGGGCCGGGTACGACGCGATCGTGCAAGCCTTCACCGGCATCATGGAGATGACCGGCGAGCCCGGCGGCGCACCGGCCCGCGCCGCACCGTCGATTGTGGACATCTCCACGGGCCTGTGGGCGGTCACCGCCATCCAGGCGGCACTCGCCCGCCGGCTGGAATCCCCCACGGCCCAGCATCTGGAGGCGACCCTTGTCGACAGTGCATTCTTTCTCATGTGCCACCAGGTGATCGGCTACCTCGCCACCGGTACCTTCCCCGGGCGGCTCGGTTCAGCGGCGCCGAGCACGGCTCCTTACCAGGTCTTCCGGACGGCCGATGGGACGGTCATGATCGCCGCGGGGACGGACCGGCTGTTCGAGCGGCTGTGCCTGGTGCTCGGCGCGCCCGGCCTGCTCACCGACCGGCGCTTCCGGACCGTCACCGACCGGGTACGGGAGCGCGGCGCGCTGGCCGCCGCGATCGAGGACCGCCTGGCGGCCGGTACCACCGCGGACTGGCTCGCCCGGCTGGACGCGGCGGGGGTACCGGCCGGGCCCGTGCACGACCTCGCCGCCGCGCTCGCGCACCCGGTCACCCGGGAGCGGGCACTCATCCGCGAGGCCGTGCCGGGCGCGGGCGCCACCCGGGTTCCTGGCCTCAAGCAACTCCGGTTGCCGATCGACACCGAGGGCGCCTGCGGGCTGCGCGAGCCGCCGGCGCTCGGCGAGCACACCGCCGAAATACTGGCCGAGGCGGGCCTGTCCCCCGCCGAGATACGCCAGCTCGTCCCGCACCCCCAGACGGAAGCGACGGTGCCGTCCCGATGACCGACGTGACCCCCACCGCCAGCGTGGCGCAGCGCCGCGCCGCGCTCGACGCCCGCCACCCCCGCTGGCTCCCGCGCACCACGGCCCAGCAGCTCGACGCCGCGGCCGCCGCGTACCCGGACCGGCCGTACCTGTTCGGCGACGAGCGCACCTACCTGTACGCG